>CAZKHV010000047.1:0-8258 GCA_964552605.1 uncultured Zetaproteobacteria bacterium
TGGTGCCGGAGAAGGGTAATTTGACGGTGGTGGGGGACGATGATCAGTCGATTTATGGCTGGCGTGGTGCGGAAGTAAAAAACCTGTTTCAACTGGAACGGGATTATCCAAGTCTGAAAGTGATTCGGCTGGAAGAAAACTATCGATCCACCGCCTCGATTTTAACGGCTTCCAACTCGTTGATTGCCAACAATACCGAACGCATGGGCAAAACTCTGCGTTCCAATCTGGGGCAGGGTAAGCCGGTACGGGTGTGGGAATCACCGAATCCGGAAGAAGAGGCACGGCGGGTGGCCGGTGATATCAAGGCACGGCGTGCGACTTCTGATGTGGGTTGGGAAGATTTCTGTGTGTTGTATCGTGCTTCCTATCAGGCGCGTGCGCTGGAGTTGGCCATGCGCGAGGCTCAGATTCCTTATCATGTCAGTGGTGGTTTATCCTTTTTTGATCGAGCCGAGATTCAGGACCTGTTGGCGTATCTGCGCCTGATTGCCAATAATGATGATGATTTGGCTTTTATGCGTGCGATTGCACGGCCACGGCGTGGTATTGGTGCCAAGGCTCTGGGTGATCTGGGTGATTTTGCCATGGCGCAGGGCTGTTCGCTGTTGGGGGCGTGTTCGCATGAGGATTTAAGCCACAAACGTGAGGTGAATCTGCGTGAGTTCGGTGATTTGCTGGTCGGCCTCGAATTTCAGTTCCGGCATTGTGAGGCCGATGAAGCCTTTGATGCGGTGTTGGATTTAACACGTCTGGAAGCGGCTATTCGGGCGGAAGCGGATACGGAAGAGCGGGCTGAAATGCGCATGGGTAATCTGATGGAGCTGCGCCGTTGGTGGATCAAACACAGCGAAAAGGGCGGTAATTTAACCGAGTTCTTGCAGCATATTTTTTTACTGGCCGATAAATCGGATGATGATCCATCCGAGCAGGTGCGTTTGATGACAGTGCATGGTGCCAAGGGTCTGGAGTTTGATCAGGTCTATGTGATTGGCGTGGAAGATGGCATTTTTCCGCACAAGAATGCCGTGGAAGAAAATCGATTGGAGGAAGAGCGCCGCTTAATGTATGTGGCCATGACCCGGGCGCGCTATCATTTGACCCTCAGTTATGCTCGTGTGCGCAAGCGCTTTGGCCAAAAAGAAAAGAGTGCGCCTTCGATGTTTCTGCATGAGCCGGATCAATCGGTGATGCGCTGGGTGGATAAAAATCCGGATTGCGCCGAAGCTCAGGAAGAAGCGGAAGATCACATGGCGGCCATGCGCAAAATGCTGGGTATCAAGGCTTGAGTCCTGCTCATCACATCGCTTGCATGTGTGATGAGCAGAGGGATCGATTTTAAAGTGTAATAAATTTAAACACGTAAGGCGTATCTTCAACACCGATAGCGATAATATCGCCATCGTTGAGAGCTATTTCACCACCGCTATCCTGCCCACCGATACGGTGGTTATCGACACTGCTGCCACAGGCACTGTGGCGATCAATCAAGGCATATCCATTATCCCGCTGCTCGATGCGAAAATGTTCACGGGAAATATTCATCGGGCGGGCGGCATCGGTTAAATACAAATGATTGCTGGCATCCCCCTCGATATGCTTTACGCGTTCGGTGCGAACCAGTTTGCCATCAATGCGTGACACACGGGATTCCCGACCGACATTGAACGGGAACTGACTGATGCGAACCAGATCATGTTCCAATGCGCCGTGTGGTACGCTGGCTTTGGCTTCGGGAGTCATGGCCTGTAATACGGCTTTGGGAGTGAGTAGTTCGAGTGTGGCTAATTTGTCATCCATGCTATGGCTCCTGATGATGTGAATATGTGTTCGGTTGGTTTCAAATGTTAAGCAAGAACAATGCCTCTTTCATGCGCTGTTTGCGTTGTCTTGTGTCTGCCATTTTTGCAAGCAGTTCTGGCAGATGCAGGCTTTGTTGATGGCTGAGCTATTGAGTTGTTTCAATATGTCGGATGAAAACAGCGCCGAGTGACACCAGCACTGTTCAGCGCTTGGTTGATTGGGTTCCAGCATCGCGCAGTGGTTGGCTTGATTGCATATCGGGCATCGTGCGGGATTGATATTGATTGCATTGTCGATAGCCATGATTACTGATGCAGTGCCACGAATATTTTTTCGGCCAGAATGTCGGAAATGCCGGATGTTTGAGTGAGTTGCTTGCGGCTGGCCTTTTTGACCCCTTCGATGCCGCCAAAATGTTTGAGCAAGGTAGCGCGCTTGGCCGAGCCAATACCATCGATACCATCCAGAGCCGAGCTGAACATGCTTTGTTTTTTGCGTTTGCGCATGTACGAGCCTGCAAAACGATGCGCTTCATCACGTACGCGGGCGATGAGTAGCAGGGCAGGGTCATGGCGACCGGGTTTCAGCGGGGAGCCAATCAGTTGTTGATTGTTACCCTGCCAGCCCGGCCATAGTGTTTCTTCGCCCAGTTTCCGGCTATCTCCCTTGGCAACTCCAACAAGTTTTAAATCAAACAATCCGGCATCGGCGGCACATTGCAGGGCAATGCCCAATTGGCCACGACCACCATCAATCAGCATCACATCCGGGCTTGGAATGCTGTTTTCGACAATGGCGCGAAAGAATCGTGTCAGTACAGCATGCATGGCGGCGTAATCATCACCCTCGGTAATGCTGCCGGCGATGCCATCCAGTTTGTAACGGCGATACAAATCTTTTTCAGGCCCCTGCCAGCCGGCATAGGTAATTGCTGCGACCATTTGTTTGCCACCGAGATGGGCATTGTCGACAGCTGCTATTCGGGCGGGTGTGGCATCGAGCTGCAATAATGTTGCCAGTGCGGCAAAGGCTGGTTGCTGATTGTCCGCTTTGCGGCTGGAGAGTAACTGCAGGCCGGAGTGGGCGACTTGTTGCAGCCATTTCAAACGTTCACCACGTTTGGGGCAACATAGATCGGTGTTGGATTTGGGTTGGATTAGTTTAATTAAAGACTTTAGGTCATCTAAGTTAAAGTCCGAAGTTAAAAGGATTATTTGTTTTGGCGGTCGCTCTTTTCCATAGCGTTCAATCAACAAGAATTGCAGGATTTCTATATCATCGGCATCAATGGCCTGATCGATACGGATGTTATGATTGCCCATGTCGCGACCTGCCCGGCGCACCCCGATACTGGCCATCACTCCGCCTGGATGACGAATCAGACTGATAGCATCGGCATCATCGGGCAGTTGGCTATGTTCGGATCCGGCCAACACGGAGCGCAAAGCCATAATGCGATCACGCAGGCTGGCAGCCTGTTCAAAACGCTGTGCTTCGGCGGCCTGTTGCATATCACGCTGCCAGTTGTTCAACAGTTCATTGTCATGGCCTTTGAGGAATACACGTACATCATCGACCTGCTCGGTATACTCGGCTTGTGAAACGATGTCGCAGCAGGGTGCAGAACAGCGGCCAATCTGATGTTGCATGCAGGGGCGTGAACGGTTGTTAAATACGCCGTTTTCACAATCGCGAATTTGGAAAATCGATTGCATCACATGCAGTGTGGTATGCACCGCTCCTGCATGGGGGAAGGGTCCGAAATATTCACCGGCCAAGGATCGATTGCCGCGATAGATGTGCAGTTTCGGGTAGGGCTCGTCGGTGAGTAAAATATAGGGGTAGGATTTTGAATCCTTCATCAATACGTTGTAACGCGGTTTGAGTTGTTTGATGAGATTGTGTTCGAGGATCAACGCTTCGGCTTCGGATGGGGTGATGCTGAAGGCGATGTCTCTGATTTGTTGCACCATGGCCTGCGTGCGTGGTGAATCGGGACGGCGCTGAAAATAACTGCTTACTCGTTTTCGTAAATTGCGTGCCTTACCGATATACAGCACTTTACGCTCGCCATCGAGCATGCGGTAAATGCCAGGCTCGCGGGGTAATTCAGATAACGATAGCGGTGCTTCAATCCACATCGGGGATGAGTGTTCGACTGATCTCCATGGTGGAGCAGGCAGCAGTCGGGCAGCAATCGAACAAGGGGCATTCGTCACATAAAGGTTTACTTTTGCAGTAGCGTTTGGCGTGTTCCACAATAAGCGCGTGAAACTCCTGAAACAGAGGCAGGCTTTCCGGTAGCCGTTGCTGGATATAATGCTGAATACCATCGTAGCCCAGGATATGATCGAAATGACCGAGCCGTACAAACAGGCGTTTGGTGTAAGCATCAATGACAAAGATCGGACGATCCAGTGCGTAGAGAAGAATCGAATCAGCCGTTTCAGGGCCAATACCGTAGAGCGCTAATAAACGGGTGCGCTGCACACTCATCGGCCATTTCATCAAACCCTGGCGTTCACCTTGCTGGATGTAAAACAATGAGAAGTGTTGCAGATAACGTGCTTTTTGCATGAATGAGCCGGAGGGACGAATCACTTCAGCCAGCTGATGCAGATTGCTGCTGGCAATGGCTTCATGGTTGAGCATGTGTTGCTCTTTGAGGTTGTTGATCGCCATCTCGACATTATGCCAGCTGGTGTTTTGAGTCAGAATAGCTCCGAGCATCATTTCAAACGCGCTATCGGCTGGCCACCAATGTTGTTCTCCGTAGGCAGCTAATAGTTTTTCATAAATCTGTAAGGGAGAGAGTGCCATGGTGATTAAACTAGGCGCTCTTTCAGCTTTTTGATTTCGGAGCGGTTCAGGTTGCGAAAACTGCCGCGCGGCATGCCTTCATCAAGCCGTAGGGAGGCAAAACGAGTGCGCATCAAGCGCCGGACTGGATGGCCGCATTCTTCCAGTGTGCGCCGCACTTCACGCCAGCGGCCACGGTAAATGACGATAGTCAGCCATGTGTGCCCCTTCGATTCGGAATTGACGGTCACTTCCCAGGCATCACTGCTATCACCCTGTCCGATATCAAAATGACCTTGCCGTAGTTTGGCCAGAGTTTCCATCGATACCAGTCCTGCCACACGCGCACGGTATTCGCGTGGCACTTTTGCGCCGGGCTTGGTCAGGGAGCGGGTGAGCGCACCATCATCGGTGAGAATCAACAAACCTTCGGTATCCATATCGAGTCGGCCAACCGATTGTACATTGGGTGCGACTTCAAGAAAATCATAAATCAATGGCCGTTTGCGCACAGCATCTTTGCGTGAACAGAGTTGACCCATGGGTTTGTTGTAGAGGATATAGGTGAAGCTTTCTTGCGGCGAAACGACTTTGCCATCGACGATGACGATGTCGCCGTCCTTTACCCGGCTGCCCGGCTCCTGGCATGCCACGTTATTGATCATCACACGTCCGCCTGCGACCCAGCGATCAGCTTCACGGCGTGAACACAGGCCGCAGCTGGCCAGATAACGGTTAATGCGCTCGCCGGACAAGGGGTTTTTCTCCGCGTCTGCAAGCGCCGGGTTAGGCTTCGGCTGCTGTTGGGCTGGTTTTGATTTCGCCGTTGTTGACCTGTGTTTGGAGCGTGTTGATGGTTTCGGTTTTGTGGGTTTCGACTTTATTGGTTTCTGTTTCGTTGCTTTCGATTTTATTGGCTGCTGCTTCATTGATTTTGGTTTCATTGGTTTCCATGGGTTGAGCTAAGGCTATGTTGTGCGCTGATGCTAGCATCGGCACTGTCGTTGTTTAAGTCGGCTGGCATTTCATCCGCATCGATCAATTGACTGCAATCGGGTAAATCGCTCAGCTCATTCAAAGCGAAATCAACCAGAAATTGTTTGCCAGTGCCATACAAATGTGGTCGTCCGGGTACATCCTTGCGCCCCAACACCTTGATCCAGCCGCGTTCTTGCAAGGTGGCGATCATCTGACTGGATACACGAACGCCGCGCAGTGCTTCGATTTCAGCCCGGGTTGTGGGTTGACGATAAGCAATAATGGATAAGGTTTCCAGAGCCGAGCGGGATAAACGTGGTGCTTTGTTGTGCCATAAACGTTGCACAAGCTCGGCATGGACTGCTGCGGTTCGAAACTGCCATCCACCGGCGACGGCTACAAAGTGAATGCCGCGTGTCTGGTAATGCTTTTCCAGTTCTGCCAGCGCCAAACGGATATTGGCGGATGAAATGTGATCACCCAACAGACCGCGCAGCTTTTGCAGACCGATCGGCTCATCACTGGCCAATACGATTGCTTCGATGGCGGCTTCGATATTGGCTTTAACGGGGGCTTCGATCGCGTGCTTCATGGTTTGCTCGTGTGGGGCAATAACAGGATGTTGGTGAGATCATCCGATTGCAGCACGCTAATGTTTTGTTGTCGCCACAGCTCCAGAATGGCCAGTACTGTCGTCACTAAGGCTTCACGGCCGGGCGTGTCGCTCAATAACACGTCGAGCTGTATGCTGCCGCTGCGCAAACGTTGTAGGATCACACCCATTTGCTCGCGCATGCTGATGGTTTCGGTAAAAATATGATGGCGTATTTCGCCGTTGGCACGTTTGAGAACCTGCCGAAAAGCTAATAGCAGGGCATCGAGATCTGCTTCGGCTAAGGGGCGCTCAACATGATCCGCTTCCGGAAAAATACAGCGTGTGAATACATCGCGATTGATCAATGGACGCTCATTCAACGATTCGGCCAGCAGACGATACTGTTCATAAGCCATCAGCTGGGCGGCCAGTTCGGCACGCGGATCAATGGCGTTGCCCGCATCATCGGTTTCCGGTCGTGGTAACAGCAAACGTGATTTTAATTGCATCAGGGTGCTGGCCATGACCAGATAATCGCCGGCCACTTCCAGATCCATATCGTTTTGCTTGTCCAGAATAGCCAGATATTGTTGGGTAATCATGGCCATGGGGATATCAAAAATATCCAGTTCCTGGCTGCGAATCAGGTGCAATAATATGTCCAGTGGGCCGTCAAACTGATCGAGATGAACGGGCGGCAAAGGGTGTGCCGCGCTGTCATTCTGGATGAGTTGCAGTTGAGCTGTTGGGTTCATGGTTGGCGGAGCATGCCGTCAGGAGAAAAGCGGATTAGACACGGTAACCCATTTTTAAGCTTTTGCGTACTTTTTCCATGGTGCGTCCGGCTTCGATGCGAGCGCGCTCATTGCCTGCGCGTACGATGTCTCTGAGATCATCCGGACGAGATGCAATATCGATACGGCGCTCACGGATCGGTTCTAATTCTTCTTTCAGATGATTTAACAGGCATCCTTTGCAATCAACACAGCCGATGCCAGCGGTGGTGCAGCCATCTTGTACCCATTGTTGCTCATCTTCGGTGGAATAGACTTTATGAAAATCCCACACCGGACATTTTTCCGGTGTGCCGGGATCAGTGCGCAATTGGCGAGCTGTATCGGTTAACATGGATTTTACTTTTTGCTCGGTGACTTTCCATGTTTCACCCAGTTCAATGGTGTTTTCATAGGATTTGCTCATCTTGCGTCCATCAAGGCCCGGTAGTTTGGCCGTTGGCATGAGCAGCGATTGCGGTTCGGGAAACAGGGCAGGGATGCCTTTGCGGTACAAATGATTGAATCGGCGTGCGACTTCACGGGTCAGTTCCACATGCGGCACCTGATCTTCACCGACCGGCACGCCATCAGCACGATAAATCAAAATATCGGCAGCCTGCAGTAATGGATAACCGAGGAAACCATAGGTGCCGAGATCTTTTTCACGCAATTGCTCAATCTGATCTTTGTACGTAGGCACGCGCTCCAGCCACGATAGCGGAGTCATAAATGAAAACAGCAAATGCAATTCGGCATGTTCGGGCACTTCCGATTGAATAAACACGGTCGCTTTTTCCGGATCAATGCCGACAGCCAACCAATCAATCAGCATGTCCCAAATGGTATCTTTCACAATAGAGGGGTTGGCGTAATCAGTCGTCAAGGCATGCCAGTCGGCAGCAAAGAAAAAACACTGGTGTTCATCTTGCAGTTTCAGCCAGTTTTCCAATACGCCTTTATAGTGCCCCAAATGCAAGCGACCGGTGGGCCGCATGCCGGAGAGAATACGTTTGGGTTTGTCCTGTGGATGATCTGTAGTGCTCAAGCTGTACCCCTTGGTGAAACAATGCTGGTTGGTTGTACTTATTGCTGCGAACAATAACAAAGCCAGCCAGCGATTGCGATGAGAGGAGAAAGTGATGATCACCCGAAAGGAAAAAAGGCATTGACGGACGTGTTCCTAGCTCTAAACTGCGCGCTCCATTAATGATGCTTCAAGCACATCAATGCGGCGCCTTAGCTCAGCTGGTTAGAGCACCGGAATCATAATCCGGGTGTCCGGGGTTCGAGTCCCTGAGGCGCCACCA
>CAZKHV010000048.1:0-3807 GCA_964552605.1 uncultured Zetaproteobacteria bacterium
AACGGATCATCAATCGCTTTTTGCTCAATATGCCGGTTACTTTTCCGCGGATTCTCTTACGGCATCGCAAATTGGGCGCAGTAAAAGCCTCGCGATGACAGACTTTCAGATTCGCGATAATGGCATGACGCGTATGCTGGTGTTCTCGCGGGCAGAACTACCGGCTCAAATTGGCCGATTGACCTACCGCCTGATCGATATTGAAACCTATCGTATGCTGGCTCTGGTCATTCTCCCAGAGGCCAAGCGTTTGTTGAAGGAGTTGCCTTTAGCCGATATGCGCCTCAAAGATTTGACCGGTGCTATCTCCGGCGGTGGTGAGATGAAAGATGAGCAATTGATGGAGCGTCTCACGACGCTTGCGGCTGAGGTTGAAAATCTTATTGCAACGCATTATCGACCCTTCACGATAGCGCAAACCCGCTTCGACTTGGTGTTGCAGCGGCTGGATGAACTCTATGAACAACCGATTGGCCCACAGCCTACCATGGGTGGTTTTTTGCAGCGTCGCATGCAAAAGGCGCGTTCAACCAGCGATGCTGCTTTTAACTGGCTGGATCAAATGGCAATGCGTGTTTCGCAGGCCAGCCAATCCTTGCGCACGCGCATCGATGTGAACAATGCATCACAGAACAGAGGCATGCTCGCCGCTATGAATCGCCGTTTCCAGTTACAATTGCGCTTGCAACAAGCTGCCGAGCTGTTGTCCGTGGCTATTTTTACCTATTACTCTGTCAATTTACTTGAGTATGTTTATCAGGAATTGGCAGTTGTTTTCTCATGGAGCATACAAGCGATGCTGTTCAAGGCTGTGGCTACGCCGGTTTTGGGGATCGCTGCTGTTGTGTTTATTTATCGCCGACGTGCCAAAGTCAGGATGTAGATTCCACTCACATGCTTGCACGAGGTTGAATGACACGCCTTGAGCTTACCTTTGGCCTAGATATTGCTCTTATTGATAAATAGTTAGCGGAGGAAAAACATGTCAAAGAACCTTGAACATACCGATTCTGATAGCGGAGGCGATCTGGCAGCGGAAATGCTCTCCGGACATCCTCAATTTGAGATCAATTTAAACGCCTGCACTACAAGCTATGAGCAGCTTCTACCCGCTGAAGGCAGTCCCGGTCGATTGACGTTGTATCAAAAAAACATCAGTTCTTTGCCGCTACCACCGGCGTTATGGAATGCCTTTCAGCGTGCCTGTCGCGAAGAGGCTTCGAGCCAACAACTTGGGGAGATTATCAAGGCTGATCCGGTGCTGTCCGCTTCTATTTTACGTGCGGCCAATACGGCAGGTATTCTGATGCGTGCGCCGGTCAATGATGTCGGCAGAGCGATTGCCAGGCTTGGTCATTCGATGGTTCGCAGTGTTGTCGCGCGTCATTCGTTTTCATCATCCCGAACAAGTTCAGGTAAAGAGTATGATTTTCAAATGCTGTGGAAACATGGCATGGCAGTTTCAGCTCTGGCTGAAGTCATTGCGCGTCATATTCCTGACTGCAATGCCGATGAAGCAGGCACGCTGGGGCTATTTCATGATGTTGGCAGAATGGGATTCAACCTGATTACGGAGTTTATGCAGCCAGCTGAACTGGATGTTGCTAAAGGTCATCTTGTTTACGAATGTGCTCGTTTCGGATGCACACATATTGATATGGGTAAGGTTCTGGCACATCACTGGCAATTGCCGGAGAAAATTATTCAGGGCATCCATTATCATCATCACCCGGCCTATGCCGATGCCAGCGCTATTCCTGCTGAAATTAGAGCCGAGGTTTTAGCGGTGTATCTGGCCGATTTATTGGCGATTCGTGCTGATTGCGGCGGTGGCAACCCGGGCATGATTTTACCGCATGCAAGTTTCGCATCGATGCTTCCGAACACAACATTGGCTGAAATCGCCGAGGATAAACGCGTACAAGCCGAACTGACCCTGATTCAAACGGTTGAATTTTAATCGTCGCGAAACATAAAACATGAAATCGATGGCATTACGGTTCCGGATATAAGGCAGGCAACGCTGTTGCTGTGGATGGCGATGAAGGACGTGTAAAATCGGCCTGCGTAAATGCTGTTTGAAGCTGTTGTGCTTGCCAGCTTGTATGGCCTTGATTGGCATACAGGTGCAGCTCCAGGGTTTTGATTTGCTGCGCTAAGCTTGCATCGCAATGGCTGGCCATTGCTGCAAGGCTGTTGATGTGCTGATCCGGCCACTGGGCTTTGGCAAACATTAACAGGGCTTGCTCACAGGCTTTGCTTTCATGCTGCGTGCAGGCATCCAATACGGATTTTTTGAGTGTCGATAAATCAGCTTGTACTTGTTTCGCTGGTTGGTGATGTTTGAGCCGTGCTTGACGGAAAAATAAAACCAGCGTGATCAGCCAGCCCAGTGTTGATAATAATGCCAACCATTTCCACCCTTCACCCGTATTTTTATTGGCGTTGTTTGCGGCGTTCAGCGATGAACCGGCCGTGTTCGATGCTTTCGTTGTCTGAGCAGGCAAGCTTTGATTGATATCAGGCGGTGGAGCAATCACTTTAAAGGTGCGAGCAGGCAAGCTGGTGGTCTGCATGCTTTGTGTGGCGGTGTTCCACCACACTATATCGATGGGCGGTAAAATAAATATGCCGGGGCGGGTCGCGAGTATGGCTAACTTTTCCTGGCGGCTGCCATGTATGCCATCGCCTTGTTTGGCATCATTGAGCACGGGTTTATCGGCATAAGCCTTGAGGTGGTCGGGCAATAAGGTTTTGAGTTCGGGTAACTGGCTGGCACTTAAAGCATTGGCTTTTAAGGTAAGCGTGCGTGTGATGGAATCGCCGACGTTGAATGCACCACTTGGCCAGTCCTCCAACAACTCGACACCTTTGGCGGGTAACCAGCTATCCGCTTTCCAATCGGCAGGAATGGATTCAACCGATAATTCCGCACTATTGGAGCGGACACGTATTGGGCTGGTGGATTGAAATGGCGAGCCATACGAGCGCCCTGCCAGGATAGTGCCATCGAGTTGCACCGGACTTATTTTGAGTGCGCCATGCTGTTGCGGGAATATCGCATAGCGGCGTTCGGTAACTGCCCAGTTCCTGCCATCACGTTTGATTTGATAGTTCTTGTCTTCACCAAGCCGGACAATCATGGCCTGATCGGATGCTGGCTCACTCAATTGGGCTTGATTCAAGGCAATAGCCTGAAAAATACGCAGGGTAATAATAGCCTGCTGTTGAACTTTCACACGCTTGGGTTCGATACTCATATCAATCCACAGATTACCCTGAGTTGTGCTTGCCGGCGCTTGGCGGGTGGCGGCTTTCGTGACTTGAATGGTCATCGCTGTGGTTTTTTTCTTGCCCACACTCAACGCTGGGATGATCAATGCGCCAGCATGGCGAGGGCGCAATGTCAGGAACCAAGTTGATTTGCCGCTGATTGAACCATTAATCAAACTGTACGAATTGCTTTGATTGCGCGACACGATTTCGAAATCACGTTGCAAGGGTGCGAGATCAGGATCGCCACTGTCATCACCACTGACTTCAATGCTCAGGTTAATGGTGTCATCGATGCTGATATTGTAGCGATCCACTTGCGCCGTAACGCTGGCAAAAGCCGAGCTGCTGGCGAAGAATAGTGTGATGATCAGTATCCAGTGACTCATGTGCAGATCGTTTACCATGCTTGCTGACTCCCTGATTGGTGGTCTTGATTCTGATATTGATATTTGAATTTACGCCGCAACAAGCCGCCCGGATCATCGGGAATGCGGCGCAACAACTGCTGCTGTGCACGCTGTTTCTCTGAAG
>CAZKHV010000048.1:3907-8111 GCA_964552605.1 uncultured Zetaproteobacteria bacterium
GATTGTTTATCACCGTGTTGGTTGGGTTTTTTGTTGTCGTTATTGTTATTTTTTTGCTGTTGTTTTTTCAATGCTTTCTCAACCAGCTCACGATTGAACTGAGCATCCTGATTACTCGCATCGCTTTTTAATGCTGCATCGTAGCTTTTCAAAGCTTCCTGCAATTTACCCGCACGCGCCAGAGCATTGGCTTTATTGTACTGGTTTTCTGCCCCTTCGCGATTGGCCAATGCCTGTGCTGCTTCATCAAAGCGACCGGCGCGATATAGCGCTGCGGCTTTCCATGCCGGATCTTCGAATCGGCTGGCGGCTGTGCTGGCTTTATCTTGATGCATCAGACGCTGGGCTTGTTGATCGGGCGTTTGCCATAAATCGTTCCATGCCATGGCCTGTGAAGTAGTCGGGAGTGAAACAGCAGTAAGCAGCGGAATCAACAGCAACAGCAATAACAGCCCGCGCCGGAATGCCAGTGCGCATAAAGGTAATAGCAGCAGCACAAGCCATGGCCCTTCTTCAAACCATTGGTCGGTATGAATCAAGTCCGTTTTGCTATCTTGCATTGCCGTACTGTGGCTGAAATGTGAAGGAATCAGGCCGGGTAACTGCATGACATCGTTATCATCAAGACGTATGTATTGAAACACGCCATTGCCTGCGGCCGTGACTGCCACCAGGTGGCTCTCATTAATACGTGGCAGCACAATATTGCCACTGGAGTCTTTCAAAAATCCGCCAGAGCTTTGATTGCCTCCGGTCAGACTGGGATTGATTTGATTGGAACGGGCGGGAATAGGTGCGCCATCAGTGGTGCCGACAGCCAGAATACTCACCCGATGACCGGCATCGGCCAGCTGTTGCGCCGCTGCAACTGCCTGATCATCGAGCCCATCGCATAGCATCACAACAGAGCCCGCCTGAATCGCACCACGCTGAAACATCGCCGCTGCCCGTTCTAAAGCCAGCGATGCCAAACTACCTTGCGCAGGCATCATGCTGGTATCCAAGGATGCTAACAGGGATAAAATAGCCTGATTATCTGTGCTCAGAGGAACCACATCGAAGGCTGAACCGGCGAATACAATCAAACCTGTTTGCCCTTCTTTTCTAGCCGCCAGAATATCCTGAATCTTTTGTTTGGCACGAACCAAGCGACTGGGCTTTATATCCTCGGCATCCATGGAGCGGGATAAATCGAGAATAAGAATCATGGCGGATGTGGCTTGAAAGATAGGTTGCGGCAATTGTTTCCAGACTGGCCCCGCCAATGCCAGAGAGGCAATAAATCCAGCCATGAAGAGGCTGACAAACCATGTTTTCGAAGCGCTTTTCTGCTTGCCGCTTTCACCAAGCAAATAGCTCAGCAAGGCCGGATCACACAGGCTTGACCAGCCGTTCTGTTGTTGCTGTGTATGCCAAACGCGATAAGAAAGCACGAGCCAGAGTGGAATAAACAGCAGCCACCATGGCCTAAGGAAATGGAAATGATCGACGATATTTACGATTTCCATGGCTTGCTCCCGGCCAGTGTGAGGGATAACAATCGTGTGGATAAAAGCAGCGTGGATAAAAACAGAGCCAATCCAAGTGGCCACATGAACAGGGCATGCAAGGGGCGAAACATATCGCGTTCGCGTTCAACCGGCTCAAGGCGGTCAATCATTTTATAAATACCATTCAACTCATCGGTATCGCGCGCGCGAAAGTATTGGCCGCCGGTTTGTTTGGCGATAGCTGTTAAGCCCTTTTCATCCAGTTCTGCCGAAGGATTGATTTGCTGTGAGCCGAAGAAGCCACCGACCGTCATGGAATCGGCACCAATGCCGATGGTGTAAATCTTCAAACCAGCTTTTACGGCCAGATCAGTGGCTTGTTGCGGAGAAATTGCACCGGCGGTGTTGACCCCATCGGTTAATAAAACAAGTACACGCTCAAGTGGTGCTGCACCCGCTTTTGATCGATCACTACTGCTTTGCTGCATGCGTTTGACCGCCAGGCCGATGGTATCGCCGATGGCAGTGGCTTTACCCGCCAGACCGATAGCCGATTCATTCAATAAAATGCGCACAGTTTGGCGATCAAAGGTGAGTGGAGTCTGCACATAAGCATTGCTGCCAAACAGAATCAAACCCACCCGGTCGCCCACACGGCGTTGAATAAAAGCATCGGCCACTGCTTTGGTGGCAGTCAAGCGGTCGACCTGTTGCCCATTGAGGCTGAAATCCTGCATTTGCATCGAGCCAGAGATATCCACAGCCAACACCAGATCACGACCACTGACGGGCAATTCAACGGCATCACCATGCCATTCCGGTCGTGCTGCTGCGAGCAACAAACACAGCCAAATCAGTGCTAACATCAGCATGCGTGCCGTGTTTGTAGCTGGGCCTGTTGTGGATCTGTTCGCGGCTGCCCAATCGGATGCAAAGGGAATATGTGCGACAGCCTGTGGCTGTTGAATGGCTGGTAACCAGCGCCACATAAACCATGGCAGAGGCAGCAAGAGTAACATCCACGGATAAACCCAGGATAGTGAATCAATCGAATTGATCATGGTACTCATCGCTGTTGCTCCAGCCAGGCGCGACTAATCCGAATGAGTTCATGCAAAACATCGGATTCGATGTTTTGGCGATAAGGCGCATCAATGAGTATTTGACCTGAGCCTTGTGTGAAATCATTCCGATCCCAGCGCTGATCGAGCCAAGCCAACCACGCCTTGCCTGTCAGTCCTGCAACTGAAGCTGTGGCATTCGTATTGGAAGCGCCACGGGCATCAGCATTGCAATGGCTTAACTGCACAGCACAGCGGCGTAACAATTGTGATATTTCGCTCACCGTTTGCCGGACACTCGTATCGGAATCTTGCGTAATGGCATCCAATTCCAGCAGAGCTGCCTGAATACTATCTGCATTTGAAAAAACAACCGGCTTGTTCTTTTGAATTTTGCGCCAGCGTAACCACCAGTAGGTGGCAGCAATCAACAGCATGCTCAGGCCGAGCAGGAACCACCAACCCGGAGCCGGAGGCCACCAGCCAATGGCTTCGGGCAAATGAATGTCACGTAATCCCGCCAAGGGATCGCTTGTGCTTGGGCTTGCCAGCGCATTTGCCTGAGTGTTGGCCAGATCAGTCATCGTCGTCCCAGGCTGGCTTGCAATACGGTGAATGGATCATCATGCGTGGCGCATTCCAATAACACAAAGCCGGGCAAACGTGCCAAATCCTGAAGCTTGGCATGCCTACTGGAAAAGTGATTGTGATGCTGTTGACGCAGGCTACTGTTGCCGGTGTCGATGCTGCACTGCTTATCGCCATCGCTGGCTTGCAGTTGGCCGACATTCGGCATCTGGGCTTCGAAACCATCATAAACCAAGACAAAAATAATACTGTGGTGCGCTAGCAGTTGCTTGAACAGAGCCATGCACTCGTCATTCAAGCCGCGCCCGTCGCTGACCATCACAATTAAACTGCCGGTATGCGCTGCATGTGCGGCACGGTGCAAGATACTTTTTAGTGATTCGATTTCATTCACAGTGGTTGATCGTTGTTGCCAGTGCGGATGATTGATGACATTGCCCAGCATGCGCAATACACCGCGCTTGCCGCGTACAGGCCGGAGTAGCTGAAGCTGCTTGTCCTCACCGGCAAAGATTAAACTGCCGATGCGATCCCCCTGCTGCATCACAGTCCAGGCCAACAAACTGGCGCATTCTGCTGCAATAACCGCCTTTAATGCGCCACGTGTTGCAAAAAACATAGCTGGTCGCATATCCACCAACATCAGTGCCGGACGTTCACGCTCTTCACGAAACAATTTGCTATGCGGCTTGCCAGTGCGCGCGGTCACTCGCCAGTCCATGCTGCGAATATCATCACCGGGCTGATAAGCACGCACCTCATCAAATTCAATGCCGCGCCCCTGAAAACGAGACAAATGCGCGCCTGCCATCAAAGCGCGCGGATAAGCTGTGCTTAAATGCAAGCTGTTTGCAGGCCGTTGCAAATGAATCAGATAGCTCAGGTCAGGTTGAATAGGATCGGGGCGTTGCAGTGTGTTCTCCTGATAATGGACAAGGCCATTCAATAAGCGTGTCGGAACGATAACAAAGTGAAGAGGCAGAACAACCGGATTTTTGCTATGCGGGAGGATTGCACAGCTTCCCCTTACAATTTATCGGCAGAAGCAATTCATGTGACACCCTT
>CAZKHV010000049.1:0-6346 GCA_964552605.1 uncultured Zetaproteobacteria bacterium
GTATGGCTTTGATGCCGTGGTTGTTGTATGGCTTTGCGCCGGGTTTTGCCGATGAGCCGGATCGTTGGGCGATGTCCTTGGATCTGGCGCGCTTGATGTTCCCCTATTTGGCGATGATTTCGCTGGCCGCATTATCGTGGGCGGTACTCAATACGTATAAACATTTTGCCGTGCCTGCGGCTAGCCCTGCACTATTGAATGTGGCCATTATTCTTGCCGCTCTTGTTTTGGCTCCCTCGTTTGAAAATCCAGCGACAGCTCTGGCGCTGGGTGTGCTGCTCGGTGGCTTTTTACAACTCGCCATTCAATTTCCGGCCTTAAAACGTGTCGGCTGGACACCGCGATTGAGCTTTCATTTCAAACAAGATGCGATTGTTGAAACCTTATCCTTGTTTGGTCCGGCCTTGCTGGCTATTGCAGCGGTGCAGATTAATATTTTAATTGGCACCATTCTGGCCACCTTGCTGGATACCGGAGCAGTGTCGTATCTCTATTATTCGGACCGAATCGTGCAATTGCCATTAGCTTTGTTTGGCATTGCTATGAGTACGGCGTTGTTGCCGACACTCTCGTCGCATTTGTCCAAGGGCAATACGGCCGCTGCCGGTGAAGATCTGCGAGCAGGCCTGGCTTGGTTGACGTGGCTTACCTTGCCTGCGGTTGTCGGTGCGCTTTATTTAGCGCAGCCGATTGTGGTGACCTTGTTTGAGCGTGGTGCATTCTCCCATGCCGATAGTGTGGCGACGGCGCAAACGCTGCAGGCTTATGCGCTGGGCTTGATTGCATTTTGCTGGATTAAATTATTTGCTTCGGCCTGTTATGCCCAGAAAGATGCCAAAGCACCGATGCGTTATGCTGCGATCAGTGTGGCTGTAAATATTGTTCTGGCTGTGATCCTGATGCAGTTCTGGACCTATGTCGGGCTGGCTTTGGCAACGTCCTTGGCGGCATTTGTGAATGTGGTGATGTTGTATCTGCGGCTGACAAAAACGTATGGCTCGTTGCTTGATGGCGGTATGTTGAAACGTTTTTTGACAGCCTTTGTCGCCAGTATGTTGATGTTGGGCTATTTGTTTGGTTTTGAGATGCAATGGCCTTTCCCTGCGGATGGTCTGATGCAGGGGCTGTGGTTGGCGGCGGCAATTGTTGGTGCTGTGCTGGTGTTTTTAGTGTCTGCCCTATTGCTCGGAGAGCGGGCTTTGTTGATGCGTTTTCTTAAACGGGGGGATTAACATGAAAAATTCATACAGACGCGTTTGGGAGGGCTGATGATGCGGCGTGATGTGATTGTGTTTGATATTGAAACGGTGGTCGATGCCGATGCGGCGCGGCGCGTGTTGCGTTTACCTGATGCCAGTGATACTGAAGCGCGTGATGCGTTGAGTCTTTATTTTTTAGAGAAAACAGATGGCCGTAATGATTTTCCTCGTCAGCCCTTTCATCAGGTGGTGGCCATTTCTTACGGTCATATGATTCGTGAGCCGGGTGAGGAAGGTAATGAACTGGTGATGCGGCGCTTGGCGACAGGTGGCGATCAAAACAGTTCTGAAAAGGAAATCCTGCAAGGTTTTTTCCACTTGATTGAAACGCGTGCGCCGCAGCTGGTCAGTTTTAATGGCCGTGGTTTTGATGTGCCGGTGTTGAAATACCGCGCCATGGCGCATGCTTTGTCGTGTCCGCGTTGGTTTACGCAGGGCGATAAGTGGAACAATTACGACACACGTTATTCATCCGAATACCATTGCGATTTGCTGGAGGTGTTATCGGATTTCGGTGCATCGGCACGCTGCTCGATGGATGAAGTGGCAGCATTGCTGAATGTGCCGGGTAAGTTGGATAGCGCAGGAGATAATGTGCGCGCCATGTTTGAGGCCGGGCAAATCGAAGCGATTCGTGATTATTGCGAAACCGATGTGTTGACTACCATGCTGATTTTTCTGCGCCATCAACTCTTTTCAGGTGCGATTTCTGCCAGTGTTTATGCTCGCGCCATGCTTGGTGTGTCCAATTATATCGAGGCCGAATCCGAAACCCGGCCTCATTTGCTCGAATACCTGCAAGCTTGGAATGAGTTGCATGGTAACCAGGCAACAGAATGAAGCCATGAATCGAACGTATTAACTGTTCAGAACAGTTGTACTTATTCAATGGAGCTGATGCGCTTGGTCAGAGCTTGACTGATCACAACAGCTTTTTCAGGTGGCAAAAAGGATAAAATCTTGCCGACTTTCTTTTCATCCATGAGTAGGAATATCTTGACCACGGTCGCCAGTTCCATGCGCGCGATGACAGGTGCGGAGCGATTCGGTTTCATGCCTTCATAGACGGCCGTCAGGCGTTTGATCTTTTTGCTTTTGACTTTGGATTCATCCAATAAACGTTGTTGAATACTGGCTTCGAGTTGTTCGAGTTCGGTGATGCGTTGTTTGAGCTTCTCTTCGGCCTGCTGCACGGTTTGCTCGCGTTGATCGAGGGCTTTGCTGCGTTGATCGAGTCCGTCTTTGAGCTGGCGCAAGGAGCTCAGTGTTTTATCTTCAATCACGCTGCCTGAGCGTGCCGCACTATCCGGTGCGCCCTCTGCATTGGCGGAGGGAATCAAATACGATTCAATCATGGCAAGCGATTCGGCTGCGCTGATGGGAGCAGTGAGGGTGTGATGACTTGGGCTGGATTGAGCTGCAACTGTCTGTTGACTGGGTTTGGGAATGATCATGTCCGGTTGTTTGTCGTCGTTGTTGGCCATCATGCTTGGCGCAGTTAGCACGGGGCTATCGGGCCACTGCCAAAGATGCAGTCCGATTTTGCTACCCAGAAGCAAGCCGATCACGGCGAACATGGTGATGGAGAGTTTACGTAAGGACATGTTTAGGCCGTTGCCGCAGGATGTCTGCTGGCGAACAGGTCATCGAGTTGGCGTTGTTGTTTGTGTTCTGTTTGGCGACGTTGTTGGTGTTTGTTTTTCTCATGCATGCTTTCGCAACTATGGTGTTTGCGAAAGGCATGGCTAAATTTTTCCAACAAAACAACCTGTTGTTGTTCGAGTTCGTGCAGGCCTGCATGGATTGCAGCCAACATGGCTTGTTGTTCGTTGAGTGAGAGATTGAACACTTGCAACAAGGAGGCTGCATTGCGCTGTTTCATGGCCTGATCACGCTGTTGATTGAGTTGTTGCACACGAGAGATGGAGTTTTGTTGTTGATTTACCAAACGCTGTTTGTGTACATTGAGTTCAGCCAGTTCCAGTTCAACCTTGTTGCGGTCCTGCTCGCTGAGTTGAGCCAATATTTTGGAGGTGTTGAGTTTCATGTGCCTGCTCCTCGTAAGCCAGTCTTCTAACTAGCTCTAGCAATCGCTGTGCCGATTCGCTTCGAGGACAAAACGAATTGGTGGGCTGTTGTAGAAAACGCCGAATATCCGGCATTAAAGCAATGATATTATCCAACTCCGGGTTGCTTCCAGCTTCGTACGCGCCGACGGAAATCATATCTTCCATACGTTCGTACATGGCAATTTTTTGACGCAGGGTGCGAATAGCCTTTAGGGCTTCATCATTGGAAAGTTGTGAATCCAATCGGCTCACACTTCTAAGCATGCTAATGGCTGGATAATGGCCTTGATCGGCCAGGTTGCGATCCAGAATCACATGGCCGTCGAGCACCGCCATGGCGGCATCGGCGATGGGGTCGGCTTGCAAATCATCGCCTTCAACCAGTACGGTATAAAAGGCACTGATATCGCCGCTATCACCTTCGCCGGGGCCGGAGCGTTCCAACAATTCAGCCAGAATAGAGAAGCAGGAAGGGGTATAGCCTTTGCTGGTCGGGGGCTCGCCCAACATCAAACCTATTTCACGCTGGGCTTGCGCCACACGTGTTAAACTATCCATCAACAGCAATACACGTTTGCCTTCGGCACGAAAGGCTTCGGCAATGGTGGTGGCCATGTTCGCTGCACGCAAACGTAGTACGGGCGGCATGTCGGATGTGGCCACGACCACGACACTGTGTTGCAGAGCCTCTGAACCGAGCGCCAAGTCCAGGAATTCACGCACTTCGCGGCTACGTTCACCAATCAGGGCAATCACATTGATCTCGGCATCGGAATTGCGCGCCAGCATGCCGAGCAAGCTACTTTTGCCCACACCTGCACCGGCAAACAGACCCATGCGCTGACCCCAACCCATGGGTAAACAGGCATCCATGGCGCGGATACCGAGCTGCATGGGTGTGTCAATAATATGACGAAAAAAAGGATTCAGGCGTTCGCCGTGCAGGGCATGGGCTTGTGTGTCGGGTGCATGGATGGTTTGTGAATCGCTCTCCTGCCTGTCCATTGGATTGCCCATGCCATCGAGGACACGACCCAATAAATGCGAGCCAACATGAATGGAGGGGGTGGCAGCTAGCGGAGTGATGGCATCACCGGGGGCAATGCCACGGGTGCTGCCAACAGGCATAAGCAGGGTGAACTCACCACGAAAGCCGATCATTTCAGCTTCAATACTATGACCGGTGCTACAATGCACCCGGCAGGCATGGCCGATACTTGAGTTCAGACCGGTGGCTTCCAGCATGGGGCCGAGTACCTTGTGTACTTTACCGCGTACCGGAAAGATATGTTTTTCATGCTGCTGCAAGGCTTGTTGACGCAGGGCATCATGCCAAAGCGGCAGCAGTGCTTTAGGGCTGGTCATTGTGAGCGGGATCGGGGTTGGGGTTGGAATGAGGATCGGGTTGGGGTTTTGAAGCGTGAGACGGCGAGGCGATAAGCAGGCTGGGGCGCAGTGTTTTGAGATACGAATCGACCGCCGCTATCGGATCAATGAGGATATCCTGTTGGCTGGAAATGATACGGCACGTGCCGCTTTCAACATTGGCATCCCGGTGCAGTGCTAGCAGTGTACTCTCATCTTCGATGAGGCGTTGGAAGCTGGAAAAATCATTCGGCGATACCGCGATGCGTAGGCCAGTGGCATCTTGCAGTTGCGCGGCAGCCTGTTGTGCGATCTGTAGCAATTGAGCTGAATCGGTCTGGATGGCATCACCGATGATGGCTTTAGCCAGATGTTGAGCCACATCCATGGCTGCTTCGGCAAAGCTTTGTTGCATAGTGGCCAATAAGGATTCTGTTTCTTGCAGGGTTTCTTGCAGCGATTCAAGAATCTGTTCGCCGCGTTTGCGACCCAACACCATACCGGCCTTTTCACCGGCCAGATAGGCTTTGTCGTAGGCTTCTTTTTCAACAATTTCAGCTCGTCCCTGTACTTCTTTGAGCATGTTTTCCAGCTGCTGCATGCGATTGGTGTCGCTGCTGACATGGACGACTGGATCTTCATCAATCGGTGTGTAGGGAAAGACACTGCTGCTGTGCTTTTTTATTTGATGATCTTCAGGGAATACAATGGGTGTGAGTGTGCTCATGTTTAGACCATATCATCGGTACTGCTGAGGGTGATTGCGCCATCGTCATCGAGCTTGCGAATGATTTTGAGTACAATCTGTTGTGCGTCTTCTACATCGGCCAGCTTCATCGGCCCCATCACGCCCATATCTTCGCGCATGATTTCAGCAGCACGTTGCGACATATTATCAAAGAAACGGTCGCCCACTTCATCGGAGCCGCCTTTCATGGCTTTGACCAAATCATCGGAGGAAATGTGTTTGAGTATGGTTTGAATGTCGCGATCGGATAATGCGATCAGATCTTCAAAGACTAGCAATAAGCGATCCACCTGGGCGAATAAGCCTTCATCCTTGTCACGCAATTGATCGAGAATGGGGCGTGCCACTTCTTTTTCCAGACCTTTGAGGATGTCCACCACGCTAACCATACCATCGAAGCTGATGCCTGAATCGCCCTGCATGTCGGCCAGTTCTTTTTCCAGTGTTTCTTCGATATCGCGCACCAGTTCTTTGGGCACAGATTCGATTTTGGACATGCGCATCACCACCGATAGCTGCATATCTTCGGGCAACAGGGCAATGACCCGGCTGGCTACACCACTATCAATATGACCGAGAATTAAAGCTACGGTTTGAGGGTGTTCATTGGTAATAGATTTGGCGATCATTTCCGGTTTCAAACGGGATAATTTATCCCAGATGGTCAATGTCTTGGGCGCACTGATTTCAGTCAGCAAACGATCAGCACGGTCACTTTCAATGGCAAATTTGAACAGTGAAATTACATCTTTTTTACTGGAGCGCATCAATGGATCTTCGGAACGATGCATTTCCAAGTATTCATCGGTGACCGAATTCAGTATATCGGCTTCAATTTTTCCCAAATCGGCCATGCGGGCACCGAGTCGTTTTAACATCTGATCATCCATACCCTGAATCAAGGG
>CAZKHV010000049.1:6446-7872 GCA_964552605.1 uncultured Zetaproteobacteria bacterium
TGTTCATCGGGATTGTAGCGGGTGCTGTTCTGTTCAATAAATTCGCGATTGATGTCGGCAGATACACGCACCACCGCCTGACCTTGACCAACTACCTGCTCCAACATGCCGGTGATGCGTTGCTCCAAACGTTGTTCGAGTTTGCTTTGGTATTCCTGCATGGTCTGGCCTTCTGACATCGGCGCTTCTTTTTCATTGCTCGATAGCAATGCGCCCGAGGCATCAACAACGGTGACGTTGCTAGTCTCCAAATCAGGAATACTGGCGGCGACCAAGTTTTGAATGGCAATGACTGATTTTTTTGGCAAACGATGGCCGCCGGCCAATTGTAACATTACCGAAGCGGTGGCTTTGCGGTCACGCGCAGCAAAGGCGGACTCCTTGGGTAAGACCAGATGAATACGGGCGGCATTGACCTGTGGCATGACTTCAATCGTGCGCGCCAACTCGCCTTGCAGGGCGCGTTGCAGATTGATTTTACGGGTGAAGTCACTGAGCCCGAATTCGTTGCTCTGGTCAAAGATTTCAAAACCGGTATTACCGGATGGTGTTACACCCTGACCGGCCAGCTTCAGGCGCACTTGATAGACTTGATCTTCCGGCACCATGACCGTGCCGCCACCTTCCAAACGGTAAGGGATATGTTCTTTTTGCAACATTTCAACCACCGAAGCGGCATCTTTTTCCGCCATGCCAGCATAAACTGAACGATAGGGCTTTTCCGATGACCACAGTACCAGACTGATGAAGCCAGCCAACATCAGGCTGGCGGCAGTGAACAGCATGATCTTTCTGTATTTCGCCAGCATTTGTGGCACCTGCATGTTGGATGCGGCAGCGCCTTGCCCGGCATCCTGAGCGCCAGCCTCAATCAGTGTCGGGTTCATTGTGTTTTGATTATGGGGTGTTAATGCATCAGCCATGGTCGGTTACCTTTGTTGGTGTGGGTTTTCGATGTGTGGAGGCGACAGTGTGGCCGCTATACCTGCATGCGAATGACTTCACGGTAAGCATCGACCAGTTTGTTGCGTACCCCCATCATCATTTGAAAGGATAAATCAGCCTGCTTAATAGCCAATAATGTTTCAGCCGTGCCTTTGCCTGTATCCACGCCGGATGCAAGATCGACTGCAGCCTTGCCTGCTGCTTTGGAATCGTGATTGACCTGCTGGGTATAGGCTTGCAACAGCGAGGCGAAATTCTGTCCGCCGGCATCGGCTTTGCCGACATCCTGCATGGTGTTCTTTGCAGGGGACATGACGTTTGCGGCTGATGTGGGTTGATATCCATGAATATTCATTTCAGACTCCTATCGAAGTAATTCGAGTGATTTTAGAAACATGCGTTTGGATGCTTCAAGTGTCGTGACATTGGCTTCAAAGCTGCGTGATGCGGCATTCATATCCACCATTTCTTCTACCGGATT
>CAZKHV010000050.1:0-7812 GCA_964552605.1 uncultured Zetaproteobacteria bacterium
GCCAGCGCCGAACCGAGTATCAGCCCACAAGAATTGTATGCGGTTGAAACCTCCATCAAAGCCAAAAAGCTACCCTCGCACACTACCGAACCCGCCCCATCATTGGCCGATTACAGTGACCGCGCCCAGCCGGTCCAAGCCATGCGTACCCTGTTGAATAAGAAACTGGCAGATGGCTGGAAGCTTTGTCTGATCGCCCATGGCCTCGGCCAACAGGAGCGCATGATTGAAACATGCGAAGATCTCACCAACAGCATCACCGTCAGCCCGGATTTAAGTGCTTGTCGTGAGCAAACACTTTCAACCACCATCGGTTATCTCGATAGCGGCTTTGCTATTGCACCAGAAAAACGCCTGTTTTTAACCGGCCGCGAATTGCTCGGACAACACCTGCCACGCAAACGCAACCGCAATTCAACCGTCTTGCGTGCCGACATCTTTTCCAGCCTGGCCGAACTTCAAATCGGCGACCCGGTCGTACATGAAGATCACGGTGTCGGCCGTTATCAGGGCTTGGAAAGCATTGATGAAGACGGCGATGTAGCTGATTTTATCAAAATTGAATACGCCGATAAAGCCAGCATCTTCGTACCGGTGGAAGAATTGGCACGTCTGCACCGCTACACCGGAGAAAAATCACCCAGCCTTAACAAACTCGGTTCCGAAAAGTGGAAACGTACCCGCGAACGCGTCAAACATGATTTACTCGCCATGGCTCACGAATTGATCGCAGTCGAAGCCGCCCGCAGCGGCAATACTCGCCAGCCTTATCCCATGCATGGTGCAACGCTTGATGCCTATGATGAATTTTCCGCCCGCTTTCCGTTTGAAGAAACCGATGATCAGGCCGAAAGTATCGATGCCATTCTGCGCGATTTGACATGCGACAAACCCATGGATCGGGTCATCTGTGGCGATGTCGGGTTCGGTAAAACAGAGGTGTCCATGCGTGCGGCTTTTGTGGTCGCACAATCCGGCCGACAAGTCGCTATTCTCGCGCCGACCACGGTTCTGGCCAACCAGCATTTCAGTAGCTTCTCCGAACGTTTTATCGGCACCGGTCTTAAAGTTGATTTAATTTCGCGTCTGCAGGGTAAGCGCGAAGCCGATCGCATTACCCGCCAACTAAAGGGCGGTGAAATCCGCATTATTATCGGCACCCACCGTTTGCTCTCCGAACAATTTGAATTTGCCGATTTGGGGCTGGTGATCGTCGATGAAGAGCAACGCTTTGGTGTTAAACACAAACAAAAACTCAAAGCCTTACACAGCAGTGTCGATCTGCTCACCCTGACAGCCACCCCCATCCCGCGCACCTTGCATCAAACCCTCTCCGGCCTACGCACGGTTTCGATTATCAGCACACCACCGGCTGAACGCGAAGCCATTCGCACCATGGTCTCCAGCTTCGATGCCCACATCGCAGCTGAAGCGATTCGTCGCGAACTTTATCGTGGTGGTCAGGTTTATTATCTGCATAATCATGTCAAAAGCATCGAGCGCATTGCCGCCCGCTTGAGAGAAGACGTGCCGGAAGCGGAAATAGGGGTAGCACACGGACAAATGAGCCCGGCTGAACTCGATCGCCAGATGTTGGCTTTTTATGAAGGCCGTTTGCACATCCTGCTCTGCACCACAATTATTGAATCGGGTCTCGATGTACCCAATGCCAACACCCTGATTGTCGAACGTGCCGATTTGCTCGGACTATCCCAATTGCACCAGATTCGAGGCCGGGTCGGGCGCAGCCATCGTCAGGCTTACGCCTATCTGTTCACGCCCGATGCGCGTGCCATGACCGCCGATGCACGTGATCGTTTGCAAGCTATCGCCGAACATACCGAGCTTGGCTCCGGTTTTCTGTTGGCCAGACAAGACATGGAGATTCGTGGTGCTGGTAATTTACTTGGAGCCGAACAGAGCGGCAAAATTGAAGAGATCGGCCTCGATATGTACCTCGATATGTTGAGCAAAGCCGTCAGCGAGGCACGCGGTGAAACAAGCAAGCCGACTCAAGCGCTGGATATGAATTTAGGCATCAATGCCATCCTACCACCGGATTATGTGCCACAGTCGGGCGAGCGCCTGAACCTTTATCGCCGCATCGCTAAAGCCTGCGACGATGCCCAAATCACCCTGCTCTTCGAGGAAATGACCGACCGCTTTGGACGCATGCCGGAGGAAGCCAAGTTCACGCTCGAATCGGCTCGTTTGCGCTGGCGCGCTCAGGCTCTGTTTCTCTCCGCTATTAAATCGACAGGCTCCATGGCACATGGCGGAGGCTTTCGCCTGCATTTCACTGCCGACTCCAACATTGACCCGGCCAGCCTGATGGTGCGTGTACAAAACGAACCCAAGCGTTTTCGCCTGACACCCGATGGCCATTTAACCTTGCTGCACAGTGTCGAAAGCAAACGCGAGCAACTCAAAGGCTGCATTACCTTTCTTGATGAGTTACTGAGCTAAAGTGTTTTATGGCTCATTCAGTGTTTTTCACCGCAGCGTAAAGACATAAACAGATACAATTACGTTACCGTCACACCCCAGGGTAGCTTCTCTGCGCGAACGAACTAAGTTTTGCGTTGCATGATAATAAAGGCATGCGGATAGATATTTGCCTCATCCACGATTCCCCGTTGGCAAGAAAGCTCTTGCCAGTCTTGATCGTGAAATTCCGGGAACCAGGCATCACCTTCAAAGGCAGCATCAATTCTAGTAATATATACACGATCCGCCTGATCCATGAGCTGAGCATAGATTTCAGCCCCTCCCATCACCATTAACTCCTCGGCTTCGGGAACGACTGCTTTCGCCTGTGCTAACGATTGCACGACAGTACAACCATCAATCTGTAAATCGTCTTGGCGCGATAAGATGATATTGGTGCGCCCCGGCAACGGACGACCAATCGATTCATAGGTCTTGCGCCCCATCAGAATCGGCTTGCCCACGGTGTTTTGCTTAAACCAGGCCATATCAGCGGGCAGCTTCCATGGCAGCGCATTCGCCCGCCCAATCAAGCGATTCCTATCCATCGCCCAAATCAATGAAATTTTCATACTCTCACCTTGTTTACCGTACATGAGCGTTGAAGACGCCTTTATTTTGCAGCCAGCTGACGCAGTACATAATGCAAAATGCCGCCATGGCGATAATAATCCCATTCTTTCGGTGTATCGATGCGTACAATCGCGGTGAATGTTTTATCATCAGCGGTCACGGTTACTGCGCGTGCACCTTCAGCTACACCGCTAATGGAAAATAGCTCATGACCAGTCAAGCCCAACGATGCCACACTTTCACCCTCGGCGAACTGCAGAGGTAAAATACCCATGCCGACCAGATTAGAGCGATGGATACGCTCATAACTCTCGGCAATGGCTGCTCGAATGCCCAGCAAGGCAGGCCCTTTGGCTGCCCAGTCACGCGATGAGCCGGAACCATACTCTTTGCCGGCCAACACAATCGCAGGCACCTTGTCGGCCTGATACAGCATCGCCGCATCATAAATACTCATTGGCTCACCTGTCGGCACATGAATCGTTACACCGCCTTCGGTGCCCGGGGCAAGCAGATTGCGCAAACGGATATTGGCAAAGGTGCCGCGCATCATGATTTCATGATTGCCACGCCGCGAGCCGTACGAATTAAAATCGTTTAGAGCCACACCATGCTCGCGCAAATAAATGCCCGCAGGTGAATCCGCTTTAATCGCACCAGCCGGTGAAATATGATCGGTGGTCACCGAATCACCCAACACAGCCAAAGCGCGTGCGCCTTCGATATCACCAATCTCACCCGCCTCTTTCGGCATGCCTTCAAAATAAGGTGGGTTCTGAATATAGGTGGAATCATCCTGCCAGGCAAAACGCTCCCCTTCCGGCGCAGCCAAATCACGCCACTGCGCATCACCGGCAAACACATCGGCATACGATTTGGTAAACTGTTCACGCGAGACACCGGATACTGCCGCCACCACTTCCGCCTGTGTCGGCCAGATATCTTTCAAATACACATCATCACCATCCGCACTCACGCCCAACGGATCATTGTATAAATCGATATTCATCGTGCCTGCAATAGCATAGGCCACCACCAATGGCGGCGAAGCCAGATAATTCATGCGCACTTCTGCATGTACCCGACCTTCAAAGTTACGATTGCCCGATAATACAGAGCAAACCGCCAATTCACCCTCAGCAATGGCAGCTGAGACTTCTGGCCTGAGTGGCCCGGAATTGCCGATACACGTTGTGCAGCCGTAACCAACAACATGGAAACCCAGTTCTTTGAGCGGCTGCATCAAACCAGCAGCTTCGAGATATTCCGTTACCACCAAGGAGCCAGGACCTAGCGATGTTTTGACCCATGGCGCGGCATTCAAACCCAGCGCTGCAGCTTTTTGAGCGACCAGACCGGCCCCAAGCATTACCGATGGGTTCGATGTGTTGGTGCAGGAGGTAATCGCTGCAATCACCACCGCACCATTATCAATTGTTACATCATGGCCATTGATTTGTGTGTTGATTGCTTTGGAGTTCAGACCGGCTTCGGATGTAATCGTTTCAACAGCTGAAGCAAAGCTTGGCTTTGACTCACTCAGAGAAATTCGATCCTGTGGGCGTTTCGGGCCTGAAATCGATGGCACAACCGTCGCCATATTCAAGCCCAATGACTCACTGTATTCCACCTGAACCGATTCACTTTCATCCGCATTTGACCGGAACATGCCTTGTGCTTTGGCATACGCTTCAACGAGCGCGATATTTTCTTCACTGCGACCGGATAAACGCAGATAGCTCAAGGTTTCATCATCAATCGGAAAAATACCGCACGTCGCACCATATTCCGGTGCCATATTGGCAATCGTAGCGCGATCGGCCAAAGGCAAATGATTTAGCCCCTCACCATAGAACTCTACAAACTTACCCACCACGCCATGCGCACGCAGCATTTCCACAATCATCAACACCAGATCAGTAGCCGTCGCCCCTTCCGGCATTGCGCCCGTCAATTCAAAACCAACCACTTTCGGTACAAGCATCGAAACCGGCTGCCCCAACATCGCAGCTTCCGCTTCAATACCACCGACTCCCCAGCCCAACACACCCAAACCGTTAATCATCGTGGTATGAGAATCGGTGCCCACCAAGGTATCCGGATACGCCACACCCTCATCATCTACGAACACAGTGCGTGCCAAGTTTTCCAGATTCACCTGATGCACAATACCGGTATCCGGCGGCACAACCTTGAAATTATCAAAGGCTTTCTGACCCCATTTAAGGAAGTTATAACGCTCGCGATTGCGTTCAAATTCAATTTCAGAGTTCTTGGCTAAGGCTTCATCCGAACCAAACACATCCACTTGTACCGAATGATCGATCACCAGTTCAGCCGGAGCCAGCGGATTGATCTGATCGGCTTTGCCGCCCAAGGCCACCACGGCATCACGCATGGCCGCCAAATCCACCACCGCAGGTACGCCGGTGAAATCCTGCATAAGCACACGGGCTGGCATATAAGCAATTTCTTTCGAAGGTTCCGCTTTCGCATCCCAATTCAACACGGCTTCCACATCAGCACGCGAAACCACATCACCATCTTCACGGCGCAAGAGGTTCTCCAACAAGATTTTCATCGAAAAGGGTAGCCGAGCGACATCACCCGCCGCGTTGAGGGCATAATAAGTATAGGTCTTGTCTCCAACCTGAAGGCTGTTTTTGGCGTTAAAACTATTGCTTGAATCGTTGCTCGTTTCGCTACTCGGATCGATACTCGAATCGTTACTCATGGGGAGGGGCTCCTGTCACTAAAAAATCGCAATCTAGCCATAAAAGCGGTATTTCAAAAGCATCGCACTAAAACACCGCTTTCCAGATGGCTTGATCAGCAGCCTGATGCCCCATAAACAGCAGACACCTTTTCCAAAAACAAACTGCATGATTGGCGCAAAATGAGCTGAGCGATAGACTCAGAAGGAGTCCGGTTTAACGATAAAGTGCTGCAATTGTATCGGCATATAATTTATAAATATCTCGCCGTTTCACTTTCATGGTCGGCGTTAAAGTGCCTGCTTCAATGCTAAATGGCTGTTGCAGCACATGAATGCGCCGCACCTGCTCAAATGAATTGAGTGACCTTAACAGGCTACCGATGGTGTTCTGTAAATGTTTTTTCAACACCTTCGACTCACACAAATGTTGCCAGTCGGATTCCGGTAAGCCCTGCTCTTTAGCCCAGGCGGTGCAAATAACTTCATTGGGTATGACAAGCGCAACCAAGTACGGCTTCTGGTCACCATACACCACCAGCTGATCAATCATCTCATGCACCGTCAATACACCTTCGATGCGTTGCGGGGCTATATTTTCACCACCGGAATTCACAATAATATCTTTTTTACGGTCAGTAATGCTGAGATAACCATCGGGGCATAACGTGCCAATATCACCGGTATGCAGCCAACCATCAATCAGGCTCTCCTGCGTCGCCTGCTTATTATGCCAATAGCCGGGCATGATATTGGCTCCGCGCGCCAGAATCTCGCCATCGTCGGCAATTTTTAATTCAACACCTCGACCTGCCACCCCAACCGTACCCAATCTACGATCCGCCATCGGATTGACCGCCAACAAGGGGGCTGATTCGGTTAAACCGTAACCCTCGATGATCGGCAACTTTAAGGCTTCAAAAAATTCGGCGATCTCGACCGCGAGCGGTGCGCCACCACACACGAATACACGCAAGCGGCCACCAAAGCGCAAACGAATTTTTTCACCAACCAATTTATCCAGCAAATTGAGTTGCAAGGATGCAATCAGCCCGAGCGATTCGTTGCGAGCCCACTTTTTTTGCGCCAGTTTTAAAAACGACCGGAACAATGCCTGTTTAAGTTTCGATTGCTGACTGACCTGAGATAAAATACGACTGCGCACAACCTCCAGCATGCGTGGCACCGAAATCATCATGCTCGGTTGTGCTTCGGCCATGTTTTTAGCGACCGTATCCGGTCGTTCCGCAAAGGCCACCGACAAACCGAATGAATAGGTTAGAAAATGCCCACCAGTACGCTCCAGGGCATGCGCTAACGGTAAAAAAGATAATAAACGATCACCATGCTCGCCTGCGACCAGATCAATGGATGCAGGCACCGATTCAAGGTTCGTTAAAAAGTTACCATGTGTCAGCATTACCCCTTTCGGGTTGGCTGTCGTGCCCGAGGTGTAAACAATGCTTGCCAGAGTATCTTTATTGATTTCTACCAGACATTTTTCCAGCTTTGCTTCTTCAATTTCACCGGCTTGCAAGGAAAGCAGTGTTTTGACCTGATGATCACCTGCATCATCGATGCTATAAATGTGTTTAACCTGCTTGCAGTGCTCCGAGGCTTGCAACAAATGGCGCAGTAGTTTACCACCTGACGTTAGCACAGCAACGGCACCGGAATCATTCAATACATAACTGATATCTGTGGCTCGATACGAGCAATAAAGCGGCACAGTTACTGCACCAACGGATAATATCGCATAATCCAGAACCGCCCATTCCGGCCGGTTTTCCATCAACAGGCCAATGCGATCTCCAGCTTTAATGCCAGCTCGAATAAGACCTGAAGCCACATGCCGAATCTGTGTCACCATTTGCGCATAGGTGATCGGTAAATAAGTGCCCTGTTCGCGATACCACTGTGCAGGGCTCGCAGCATGGTGTTCCGCAGTGCAAAACAACGCCTCAGGCAGGCTATTCATGTTATGTATGCTGGATGCATCAAGCATATTGTAATTCTACCGCTGTAATCATTATTCCCCT
>CAZKHV010000051.1:0-7764 GCA_964552605.1 uncultured Zetaproteobacteria bacterium
ATATGACTGATGATGCGCTTCATGATCATGGCATTTTCTTTTCCCGTAGGACGCTTGTCGGGTCGCAGTATCGCCGCCACGAGTTTTCCTGAAGCCCCTTCAAAGATGGTCCATGGTCAATAACAGTAGCTTCGATAATGGTGATTATAGCAGGTCAGTATTCCTGCTGACCGAAAGTGCGGTCAGAGGTGTGATCCATATCCAGCACAATCCGCTTGGGCGCTTTGGCATAACTGGCGATAAACGGATCAACCATGGCACCCGACATGCGGTAAATATCCTTGCGCGTAGCTGAATTTTCCAGACGGGACATGGTGGGCTGACTGGCAAGATCATTGGCTTCATCCCAGTGGTTTACGCCCTATAGCCAATTGAAACATCGGATCAGTACGCAGATCATCTGAGTCATTGCCATCTTCATAGCCGCTGGCCTGCTGATAAATACGCTGCTTGCGCAGCTCACGCATCGCATGAGTAATATATGACTCATGGCGCATATCGGAAAAAGCATTCGCAAACCGGTCACACAGACCAATTTGGCGATCAACAGCTGCGATTAATAAAGCCCCAAAATCAGAAGACATTGCTCCGCCATCAAAATGGCCGCGAACGCTCATGCCTGCGATTGTGGAAAAAGGGACGCCTCCCTTTGATAGTAATAATCAGGCTTCGGAGTCGTCGGAGGGTTTGTTTAATTCATCGGCTTCTTTGAGATAAGGCATGAGGTATAAGCTTTGTGCAATAATGAATACGAAGGTTAAGCCCATCAGTCCGAACAGTTTGAAGTTGACCCAGGTGTCGGTGTCGAAGGAAAAAGCGACGTAGATATTGAGTCCTCCCAAGGCAATAAAAAACAAAGCCCAGGCAATATTGAGCTTGGTCCATACGCGATTGGGTAGGGTGATGGTTGATCCCATCATGCGCTCAATAATAGTCTTCTGGCCGATAAATTGGGAGCCGATGAAGATAATCGCAAACAGCCAGTTGATGGCGGTGGGTTTCCACTTGATGAAATTCTCATCTTGCAAATACAAGGTCAGTCCACCAAAGATTGCGACCAGCACCAGTGTAATGACATGGGCATTTTCAAAGCGGCCGCTGATCATGCGGTGGGCAATGGTTTGCACGGCACAGGCGGCAATCAGCACTGCGGTGGCGGTATAAATATCGTAGGTTTTGTAAACAACAAAGAACAGTGCGACGGGAAAGAAATCAAACAGCATTTTCATGCAGAGCATACGACCACATGTGCCCTCACTTGCCAAGTGATGCTGTTTTGTGTGATTTATTGGCAGTCGTGTTCAAATCAGTAAGACTGGCGTTTATGAATCGGTGTTTTTCTATTCTGTTGATGATGAGTGTCATGCTGCTCAGTTCATCGTGTGCCTTGCAGAAGAGTGCGGAGGTGACAGCGGATTTATGGAATACCTGGGAACAGGCCGAAGAGCAGATGCAGCAGAATTTCCCCGATGCTCCACCGTTAATTCTGGTGCATGGCTGGAATGGTGATGAATCGACTTGGCCTGCACCGGAGCGTTTAATCGAACTGGAAAATCTGTTGCAGCGGGATGTTTATATGTTCACCTACCGCACCGCGATTTATCCCAATCGCTTTCCTCCGTTGGAAGTGGTGGAGGAACAGTTTACACGTTACATCGCGCCCTATGAACAAGTCGATGTCATCGCACATAGCATGGGTGGTTTGCTGGTGCGCCATTATCTTGCTGATCATGATGAAAACCCGATTCGGCGGGTGGTGTTCTTGGCAACGCCGCATTTCGGCAGCAATGCCGCTCGTTTGTTGATGGGGTTGGGCAGTGCCTTGGCTGAAGGCAATATTCAGGCCAATGAAATACAACCGGGCAGTGATTTTCTTTGGCAATTGAATGTTTCGCAGGGAAGTGAGTTGGAGCATGTTCAGGTGCTTAATGTGTTTATTCAATCGGATCGATTGATTAAACGTGATTTGGTTGTTACTGCAGCTTCATCGTATTTACCATGGGCGAGTAATATCGTTGTTGATGGCCCGCATCATTCGCTGGGTGAGCGCTTGATGCAGTTGCCGCGCTTGCTTGATTTTATACGTGATGGTCGACTGCCAATACAACTTGTGTCGGCACCGTCACGTCAGGATGCCTGGTTGCGTTTTCGGGTCAATGGTGTGCTTGTGAAACTCAGTGCAAATAACTTTAAAGCTTATGATGCCAAAGGTGTGCCTTCGCGTGATTTTAAATTGTGCTGTACATTGCGTTCCGGTCTGTATGGTGAGGCAGGCCTTGATTCGGTGGTTATAGAAAAACTCCAGTCGGGTTTTAGCTATCATTTTCGTGCTTCGCTGGGCAGTAGATCCTTGATTGTGAAATCAGATGATCTTATGCAAACAAAGCTGCCGGTGATGATGAAAGAATTTGATGTGGAAGATACACTGTCACAGCCTAAGCTTGAGACACATAAAGCACCGTAGTTTCCCTTTATCTGTTGGGAATACCTCTGCGGGCTAATTCATCGGCGCGTTCGTTGCCAACGTGTCCGGCATGGCCTTTGATCCATTGCCAGGTCACATCGTGTTTGGCGGCGAGTTGATCCAAAGCCTGCCAGCGTTCGAGATTGGCGACCGGTTTTTTACTGGCAGTTTTCCAGCCTTTCTTTTTCCAGTTATGAATCCATTCGCTCATGCCTTGCACGACATATTTGGAATCGGAAATAATGGTGACCTGACATGGTTTGCTGAGCGCCCGCAGGGCTTCAACTGCAGCTTGTAACTCCATTTGCTGGTTGGTGGTATGCGCCTCGCCACCGTACAATTCTTTTTCATGGTTACCCATGCGCATCAATACACCCCAACCACCGGGGCCGGGATTGCCGGAGCAAGCTCCATCGGTATAAACTTCTACGATAGGTTTTTGTGACATGTCGGCCTCTTGTTTATGTGAGTGTTTGTGTTTGTTCGAGATGCAGGGTGCGGGTTGGGAAGGCAAAATCAAGTTCGAGTGATTCGAGCAATTCCATAATCTGTAAATTCACCTCCTGACGCACTTGCAGGTATTCCTCCCACACTTTGCTGCTGGAGAAGTAGTAAAGAAATATCGATAAGGAACTGTCTTCAAATTCATCGAATTTTACCAGTTTGTACGTTTGATCCACACCGGGGTGATTGCAAAGCAATTGTTCGATGCCTGCTAGCGCTGCTTTCATTTGGGCAGGGCTTGTGTCGTAAGTCAGCCCTATACGCATTTTAATGCGCCGCTCGCTGCGGCCATCAATATTATCAATGACCATATTGGCCAATGTTGAGTTGGGTACATTGATCAGCGTGCGGGAAAAAGTACGGATGCGGGTGGAGCGGAAACCGACCTGCTCGACCACGCCTTCAAATTCGGATGTCTTGATCCAGTCGCCAACCATGAATGGGCGATCCACCAAAATCATAACGGAACCGAAGATATTGGCGATGGTATCTTTGGCAGCCATGGCAACAGCAATGCCGCCGATGCCGAGTGATGCAATGAGGCCAGAAACAGAATAACCCATGTTTTGTGCCACGACTAATACGGCGGTCAAGACCAGAAACACCTTCAGCGTTTTAGCAACAAAGGGAACCAGTTGATCATCCAATGATGATTCGGTTTCTTTGGCGCGTTCGGTAAAATACACCGCCAAGCCTTCGAGTAAACGCCATAAAAACCATACGCCGATGACGATGGACACGACCCGGCATGCTCCATCAATCAGACCGATGATAGGAAATGTGTCGGCCGGTAGGTTCAACAGGTGTACAGAAATGAGCAGACCGATTACGAAGATCAGCATGCCTGCCGGGCGTTCGGCTGCTTCCAATAAAACATTATCCAATAGTGTTTCGGTGCGCGCGGTTATTTTCTGGGCGATGTTATGGAATATGCGTACGATATAACGTTGCGCCACAACCGTGATGAATAAGGCCGAAAGCGCCAGCAACCAGCGAGCGATAGTAATATCGAGCCATGTTGTTTCGATGATTTGAGTCCATAAAGCTTCCATGTTTCCTCCAGCAGACAAGCGCGATCATAACGTTTGCATCACAGTGTTCCAGTTGTGCTTATGTTTTGATGACTGCATTGATGTCTGAACTGTTTTATTGGATTAATTGTTGGCTTCATTGTGAGTTATTCATGGCTTTAAATGCATGCCAAAATCAATGTTCATTGACTGCGGTCGTATGTCTTTCTAAGCTGGAGTTGTGACGCAACAAAGGAGTAACAGAATGGCTGAATCGGCAATGCAAGCACTGATTGATGATTATGATGCGCTGGCTCGATTGATCGGGCAGCGGGTACGTTATTTGAATGAAGAGTATGAAGTGACTGACTTGTTGCCGGAAGAAGGTTTATTGATTATTTCGTCCGATGATGGTTCTGATGTGCAGGAAGATAGTTATGGTCGCCCGCATCGTTTGGTGCCCAAACGTCAGAACCTGAAATTTCGTGATGCCGAAGGTAATCCTTCGAGTATCTGGGATGAGCTGGCCTTTCTCGATGGGCCGGTGTTGCGTTGAGATATCTATGTTGAGGCGATCCCCTTGAGTCAGCAGCAAGCAAATAATCCCTTACACGGCATCACCCTTGAATGCATGATCATCAGTCTGGTGGAACATTATGGCTGGGGTGAAATGAGCTGTTATGTCAATATCCGTTGTTTTCATAATGATCCTTCGGTGAAATCCAGCTTGAAGTTTTTGCGCAGAACCCCCTGGGCACGAAAAAAAGTGGAAGATTTGTATCTTGAAATGTTGGATGAGAGGGCAGACGTATGAAATCATTTTCTAAATGGCGACCGCATCCATGGCATGGGCTTGATGTGGGGGCTGAACCGCCACGTCGGTTGCATGCTTATATTGAAATTACGCCGTTTGATACGGTGAAATTTGAAGTGGATAAAAAATCCGGTTATCTGCGTGTGGATCGCTCGATTCGTTCATCATCACAACATCCGGCCTTGTATGGTTTTGTACCGCGTACCTTGTGTGCGGATCGTGTCGGGAATCTGATGGGTGAGGCAAGTCGGGGTGATGGTGATCCGTTGGATATTTGTGTGATTTCCGAGCGTCCGATAGCCCGCAATGAAATTCTTGTGAATGCCCGAGTGGTGGGTGGTTTGCCCATGTGTGATCATGGTGAAGCCGATGATAAGATTATTGCTGTCATTGAAGATGATCCGCTCTGGTCGGGTATTGAGGATGTCACGGAATTGCCGCCAGCATTGATTGATCGGTTGATGCATTATTTTTTGACTTATAAATTTGTGCCGGATGAGCCACATGATGTGTCGATTGGCAAACCCTATGGCTTTGAGCATGCAGAAAAGGTTATTACGGCTGCCATCGCTGATTATTGTGACGCTTATGGTGATGGCGAGTAGGCATGCTTGCATAAGTCATGCTGTTGAGAGTATTTATTGCATGAGTTCTGTTTTTCGATTGTTGCGCCAGATCAGCCAGGCGCGTGCTTGTGACGCACTGTTTAAATCAACCTGCAGTTCAAAGGATGGATCGACACCATTAGCTCCTGCTCCAAAGGCCAGGTCACCGAAGATGATATGTTCATCGTTCTGTTCAAGCACAACCGGATAGCTGGCAAACCATTCATAAAACACTGTGCCGGGTAATGCGCTTAGATTTTTTACACTACGCATGTTCGCCAAACGCTGCCAATCAATGTGATCCGGAGTGCTCATGCGATTGGAATTGATACGCTCGACAAAGGCTTGGCTAAACAAGGGGGCAATACCTGTGCAGCCGGGTTGGAGATTGACTCCGGAGCGGACATAATAATCGGGGTACTGGGCAATCAATTGCCAATTCAATGGCGAGAAGGCCAGTGGCAGGGCATGGTAAGAAGAGGCATCGTGCTGCACCGATTTGGCCAGCGCAATGGCTTGCTGTTGGTAGTGATAGGCCAGTGCCAGATAGCTGAACATCAGGACAAGACTGAATATCCCCAGTTGGCGAGCGTAATATCTAAAACGTGGTATCAGGCTTATGAGTAGCGGTATGAGCAGGCAGGCGCTGAACAGTGGATCGATAATAAATACCAAATCCAGACTGGCACGCCAATCGGATAATGGTGCAAGAATCATGGTGCCGAACGTCGTGATCAGATCGAGCATGATATGCATCAGCAATGCCAGCCCGATTAAATAGGCTGGTAATATACTGTCTGATTTTCGATTAAGCAGCGAGAAAATGAGCCAGCTCCATAGTGGCAACATCAATATCGAGTGGGTTAGGCCACGGTGGTGGTTGAGATACAGCTCATCCGACCATGGACGCAATACAATATCGAGATCCGGAGCCATGCTGAGCAGGATCAGTAAAAACACCTGCTTGGCAGGTAAATGTTGTTTTGGGAACGCGCGAGCAAGGGCTGCGCCGGAAATAGCGTGGGTTAGCGGATCCATGTGGGGATAGTCTGTAGCAGTGTTGACCAATTGTTGCCGGGGGTGATGTGGCCGCCGCAGACATCATGGCTGGCTCCGGTAACCGCAGAGAGGGTGTTCGGCTTGCCCAACAAGGTTTGCTTGGCCAGTAGCGCAAAACAAACGGCTTCCACCGCTTGCGGTGGGAGCCCTGCTGCTGCCGTACTATCCACGCTGGCCGGGGCGAGTTGCTGTTTGAGCAACTGCATCAGATGTTGGTTGCGAACACCTCCGCCGCAGCATAACCATTTGGCCGGTGTTGCTGGCATCAAGGCAATGCTTTGCTTGATGCTTGCAGCCGTGAATTGGCATGCGCTGGCCATGCGGTCGGCATGGGAGATGTTCGGCCAGTGCATGATGCTGCGCACGATGGCTGCACCGAACTCTTCCCTGCCGGTGGATTTTGGTGCCTGGCGTTGCAAGAAGGGGTGTTGCATTAATTGCTGCAGCAACGTCGGAGACACTGTGCCGGATGCTGCTAGTTGACCGTTGTGATCGTAAGCCTGTTGTCCATCACTGATGCGTAACATCAATGCATCCATCAGCATATTACCTGCTCCGATATCAAAGCCTGTGATGCTGCCATCAGAGCCTAGCCAGCTGACGTTGGCAATGCCGCCGATATTGAGTACGGCAGTATGTTGCTGGCTGGATGCGAACAGCTGTTGGTGTGCAAAGGGAACCAGTGGCGCGCCTTCACCCGCAGCGGCAATATCGCGGCTGCGAAAGTCAGAGATCACGGTGATACCGGTCTGCTCGGCTAAAATCGCTGCACAGCCGATTTGTAGCGAAAAAGCGTGTTTTTGATTGGGACGATGTCGAATGGTTTGGCCATGGCAGCCAATCGCTGCGATATCTGCTGGGTGCAGACCAGCTTGCCGAATGGCTGTGAGCGAGCCTTCAGCATAGGTCTGCCCCAGCATGCGATTGAGCTCTCCCATGCGGTCGAGATTATCGATGCAATCGAAATCATCCGTAGCTTCGCCTTCAAACCTGTTGTTTTTATCGACTGGGCTGGCCAAGTGTAATATGGCTCGGCGTAATGCAGCAGGCATGGGGAACTCAGAAAAGTGTATGAGTTCGATGTGTGTGTCAGGCTTGTTATGGCAGCGTACAATGGCGATATCAATGCCATCGGCAGATGTGCCGGACATAATGCCGATCAACAGTGCTGGGCGGGCAGTTACGGACATGGATTGGGCTGTGTGGTGTGTACGGCTTCGATATCGTTTAAACATGCCTCGGATAAGCAGATGCTCTGGCTGGCAATATTGCTGATCAGTTGCGGCATGGTGGTTGCGCCGATAATGG
>CAZKHV010000052.1:0-7643 GCA_964552605.1 uncultured Zetaproteobacteria bacterium
GCAATGAATGCCAGATTCTTCGGTTTACGTGCTTCAAACAGCTCGACAACACGTGGCAAGCCACCGGTAATATCCTTGGTCTTGCCTGCTTCACGTGGAATACGGGCAATCACATCACCAGCTTTCAGTTCCGCTTCGTTTTCAACATTCATGATCGCGCCCGGCGATAAGAAATAACGTGCTGGCGTATTGGTACGTGTCAGCACAATCGGGTCGCCTTCTGGATCCTTCGGATCAACCAAATGAATCTGAGGGCGCAGCGCATTCTTACGGGTATCTGCCTGCTGTGTAACGATACTACTCGATAGACCAGTCACTTCATCGGACTGCTCACGCATGGTGATGCCTTCTTCCAGATCAACAAAACGAATGCGGCCATCACACTCCGCAATCAATGGCATGGTGTATGGATCCCATTCGGCCAGTTTCGCGCCTGCAGCCACTTTATCCGCATCTTTAATCAACAGATGCGCACCGTATGGAATACGATGGCGTTCCATTTCTTTGCCCTTCGTATCGGAGATAATCACTTCGGTATGACGGTTAATGACAATTTCAGCGCCATGAGAATCGGTTACTGTAATCGCGGCTTCAAGTTTGGCTTTACCACCGAACTTCGCTTCAACAGCAGCCTGCTCAGCTGAACGGGATGCCGTACCACCGACATGGAAGGTACGCATGGTCAGCTGGGTACCCGGCTCACCAATCGATTGCGCCGCAATCACACCAACAGTTTCACCAATACCAACCGGTGTTCCATGACCCAAGTCACGGCCATAACAGTTGGCACATACACCTTCTTCCGCTTCACAGGTCAGCACCGAACGAATACGCACCGACTCCACTTCCGCGTCATCAATCTTATCGGCCAGTTCTTCATTCACCATCGCGCCAGCAGGCGCAATTTCAACACCTGAAATCGGATCCGAAGCAGGCTCCAGCAATACACGACCAAGCACACGTTCATACAATGGCTCAATCACTTCACCACCTTCAACAAGGGCTGTCAGTGTTACACCACCATCGGTTCCACAATCTTGAATACGTACCACAGCATCCTGTGCCACATCCACCAGACGGCGGGTCAAGTAACCGGAGTTAGCGGTCTTCAATGCCGTATCCGCCAGACCCTTACGTGCACCATGGGTAGAGATAAAGTATTGCAGAATCGTCAAGCCTTCACGGAAGTTTGCCGTAATTGGCGTTTCAATAATCGAACCATCCGGCTTGGCCATCAGACCACGCATACCGGCCAGCTGACGAATCTGCTGAGCCGAACCACGCGCCCCGGAATCGGCCATCATGTACACCGGATTAAACGTTTTAACCGCTTCGGTTTCTTTGCCATCAGCACTGGTCAAGACTTCGTTGGACAGGTTTTCCATCATCGCACGAGCCACTTTTTCTGTCGTGTGTGTCCATAAATCGACCACTTTATTGTAGCGCTCACCAGCTGTGATAAGACCATCAGCATACTGTTTCTGCACTTTGGCTACTTCAGCTTCGGATTCCGCTACCGTAGTTGCTTTACTATCTGGAACCACAACATCACAAAGTGCAAAGGAAGCACCGGATTTGGTCGCATAGGTATAACCGAATACTTTCAGACGATCCGCCAACAGCACGGTGGCTTTGTTGCCCGCAACGCGATAACAGTCTTCGATCAAGCCAGCCACGTCTTTCTTGGTCAATACACTATTGATCGCAGAAAATGGCATTTCAAGTGGTAAGATAGTCGAAAGAATAGCCCGACCAGCCGTGGTGTGTTCACGTTTGCCACGAATACGGCAGACGATACGCGCATGCAGTTTCACAGCATCGGCATCGACAGCACGTAAGACTTCATCCGGCGAGGAGAAGACCATATTCTCACCCTTCTCAAAAGGACGTTCACGCGTCAAATAATAGATACCCAACACCATATCCTGGGTTGGTACAATTACAGGTTTACCCGTAGCAGGCGAGAGCACATTGTTTGATGCCATCATCAGTGCACGGCATTCAGTCTGAGCTTCAATGGACAACGGCACGTGAACAGCCATTTGGTCACCATCGAAATCGGCATTAAACGCTGTACATACCAAGGGATGCAACTGAATCGCTTTACCCTCAATCAGAATTGGCTCAAATGCCTGGATACCTAATCTGTGCAGCGTTGGTGCGCGGTTGAGCATGACCGGATGCTGATGAATCACTTCGGCCAGAATATCCCATACTTCTGGAATACCTTGCTCCACTAACTTCTTGGAGGCTTTAATGGTATTCGACAAACCGCGCAGTTCGAGTTTATTGTAGATGAACGGCTTGAACAACTCCAAGGCCATCTTCTTTGGCAAACCACACTGATGCAATTTCAAATCAGGCCCAACCACAATCACCGAACGGCCGGAATAATCCACACGCTTACCGAGCAAGTTCTGACGGAAACGACCCTGTTTACCCTTAATCACATCCGAGAGCGATTTAAGCGGACGACGGTTGTTACCGGTAATGGGTTTAGAGCGACGATCATTATCAAACAACGCGTCAACCGATTCCTGCAACATACGTTTTTCATTGCGGGTAATGATTTCCGGTGCATTAAGCTCCAACAAACGTTTCAGACGATTGTTACGATTAATCACACGGCGATACAAGTCATTCAAATCGGAGGTCGCGAAACGGCCACCATCCAAGGGAACCAATGGACGAATTTCCGGTGGCAATACTGGGATCACATTCAATACCATCCATTCCGGACGGTTGCCTGAACCGAGCATGGCTTCAACAGTAGACAGACGCTTGGTCAATTTGGTCAGTTTAGTAACCGCTTTGGTGGCCAGAATCTGAGCCCGTAAGGACTGACGCTCTTCATCCAAATTGATATCTTTGAGCATTTCCTGCAATGCTGCAGCGCCCATGCCTGCACGGAATTCTTCACCGTACTCTTCAAAGGCTTCAATATATTCTTCTTCAGTCATCAGCTGGAACTGCTCCAAACTGGTCAGACCCGGATCGAGTACAATATAGGACTCGAAATACAGGATGCGTTCCAGCTCTTTCAGGGTTTTATCCAGCAACAAGCCGATACGCGATGGCAGGCTCTTCAAGAACCAGATGTGTGCCACCGGTGCAGCCAGCTCAATATGACCCATGCGCTCACGACGTACTTTCGATTGAATCACTTCAACCGAACATTTTTCACAGACCACACCACGATGTTTTAAACGTTTGTATTTACCACACAAACACTCGTAATCCTTGATCGGGCCAAAAATCTTGGCACAGAACAAACCATCACGTTCCGGTTTAAACGTACGATAGTTGATGGTTTCAGGCTTCTTCACTTCGCCATACGACCAGGAACGAATTTTTTCCGGACTGGCCAGACCTACACGCAGGCCATCAAAATCTTGGATATTGGATGGCTTCTGGAACATTCTTAGAAGTTCTTGCATGACTTATTCTCCTTCGTTCTCGGTAGGTTTCTTGACCATCGACAGATCAATACCCAACGCATTCAACTCTTTGGTCATCACATTAAATGATTCAGGGATACCTGCATCAAACGACATATCACCACGTACAATCGATTCGTACATCTTCGTACGACCCTGCACATCATCCGACTTCACAGTCAGCATTTCCTGCAAGGTGTAAGCCGCGCCATACGCTTCCAACGCCCACACTTCCATTTCACCGAAACGCTGGCCACCAAACTGAGCTTTACCACCCAGCGGCTGCTGCGTAACCAATGAATAAGGACCTGTTGAACGCGCATGAATCTTCTCATCCACCAAGTGATGCAGTTTAATGATATACATGTGTCCAATGGTGATCGGACGATCAAACGCTTCGCCTGTACGTCCATCGTGTAAGATGGTCTGGCCGGATTCAGGTAAGCCAGCCAGTTTCAACATGCGTTTAATATGTGCTTCTTTCGCACCATCAAACACAGGTGTAGCGATCGGGATACCACCCTGCAGATTGGTTGCCAATTCGGTCAACGACTCTTCGTCCATCTCGGCAATATCGTTGCAGGCAGACTTATCTTCATCGTATGCATCAAGTAAGAAAGATTTCATCGTTTCATGCTCGGCATTGGCCTTGAGCATGCCTTCGATCTTCTTACCCAGACCACTGGCAGCCCAACCCATATGAATTTCGAAAATCTGTCCGATATTCATACGTGATGGTACACCCAACGGATTCAAACAAATATCAACCGGCGTACCGTCTTCGGTAAATGGCATATCTTCTTCCGGCACAATGATCGAAATAACACCCTTGTTACCATGACGGCCAGCCATTTTATCACCCGGCTGCAATTTACGTTTCACCGCTACGAAGACTTTAACCACCTTGATCACACCAGGCTTGAGTTCGGATCCTTCACGTACTTTGGCGACTTTTTCCTCGAAACGGGATTCGAGTTTGCCACGTTCCTTATCCATGGATTCATGGATCTCAGCAATGCGTTCGTTGGTGGCATCATCTTCAACCGATACCGCCGAAAGATCACGCAGGCTCAAAGCCTTAATGTTCTTGGCCTTGATGCTGTCGCCCTGACCCAAACCCTTGAACTGAGCTGCAACCTGACCTTCGAGCAGGGCATGCAAACGACTGACGGCATTGGCTTCAAGAATACGGCGCTCTTCTTCTTTATCCGAATAGAGCTGCTCAATGGCAGACTCTTCAATCACCTTGGCACGATCATCTTTTTCATCACCACGACGCGTAAAGACCTGCACATCAACGACGACACCTTCATTACCCGGCTTGATGCGCATCGATGTATCACGTACATCGGACGCTTTCTCACCAAAGATCGCACGCAACAGTTTTTCTTCTGGCGACAATTGAGTTTCGCCCTTCGGTGTGATTTTACCCACCAGAATATCACCGGATTTTACTTCCGCACCGATATAAGCCACACCACATTCATCGAGATGACGCAGCGCTTCTTCACCAACATTCGGGATATCGCGAGTGATTTCTTCTTCACCGAGCTTGGTATCACGCGCAACCGCTTCAAATTCTTCAATATGAATCGAGGTATACACATCATCCTTGATGATACGTTCGGAAATCACGATCGCATCTTCGAAGTTGTAACCACGCCATGGCATCAGAGCCACCAGCGCATTGCGACCGAGCGCCAATTCACCCAAATCGGTGGAGGGTCCATCGGCGATAATATCACCCTTGGCTACGATTTCACCGCTTTTCACCAACGGACGCTGGTTAAAACAGGTATTCTGGTTGGAGCGGCGATATTTGAACAAGCGATAAATATCCACGCCTGGCTCACCTTCAACCTGCTCATCATCATGTACCTTGATCACAATACGACTGCCATCCAAGCGCTCAACCACGCCACCACGACGTGCCACTTGAGATACACCCGAGTCACGCGCCAATGGCGCTTCCATACCGGTACCCACCAATGGTTTTTCAGAACGCAACAATGGCACTGCCTGACGCTGCATGTTCGAGCCCATCAAGGCGCGGTTGGCATCATCATGCTCCAGGAATGGAATCAAGCCGGCACACACAGAAACCACCTGCGATGGTGATACATCCATATAATCAATATCACTAGGTGGCGACATGATAAACTCACCAGTTTGACGACACTGAACACTCTCCGCTATGAATTTCCCTTCGTCATCCAACAGCGCATTGGCCTGCGCAATCACCACACCACTTTCATCAATGGCTGAGAGATATTCAACGTCATCGGTGGCTTTACCATCGACAACTTTTCGATATGGCGATTCCAGGAAACCGAAATCATTCACTTTCGCATAGGTTGCCAGCGAGTTAATCAAACCAATATTCGGGCCTTCAGGTGTTTCAATCGGGCATAGGCGACCATAATGGGTCGGATGCACATCACGCACTTCAAAGCCTGCACGTTCACGGGATAAACCGCCGGGACCCAAGGCAGAGAGACGACGTTTATGGGTGACTTCCGACAACGGATTGGTCTGATCCATAAACTGTGACAGCTGAGAAGATCCAAAAAACTCTTTCACCGATGCAATTAATGGTTTTGCGTTAACCACATCCGACGGCATCATTTCAGTCAAATCACCGGAAGTCAGACGCTCACGAATAGCGCGTTCCATGCGCACTAAACCAACACGAATCTGATTTTCCAACAACTCACCAACCGAACGCAAACGACGGTTACCCAAGTGATCGATATCATCGACTTCGCCAATGCCATCACGCAAATTGAGCAATGTATCCATGGTCATCAAAATATCTTCAACACGCAATGTACCCTGATCCAACGGCACATCGTCATTGCTGATTTCAAGACGGGAATTTAATTTCATACGTCCAACACGCGATAAATCATAACGTGATGCATCATAAAACAGCGACTCAAACAATGCTCTGGCCGTTTCAACCGTTGGTGGCTCACCAGGGCGCATCATACGATAGATTTCAACACGCGCTTCTTCACGCGATTGCACCATATCCAGACGCAAGGTATCTGCCAGCCAAGGGCCACGCACCGATGCATCAATCAACAGGCATTCAAATTTCTTGATGCCAGCACCTTGCAAGGCAGAGATGGACTCTTCCGTCAACTCATGGTTGTGATCGATGAGGATTTCACCACCATCGATGAGAATCGCTTCAGCAGCCACTTCGCCAATCACCGTTTCAAGAGGTACGTCCAGCCATTCAACTTCAGCTTCCGTCAATCGCTTGATCGCCACCCGAGTGAATTTCTTACCTTCAGCCACAATGCGTTTGTTGCCAATTTTAATGGTTGTCACAGCACGTGTATTGAGGAATTTATCCGCTTCAAACTTGATCTGGATACCTTTCTTAAAGAAACGATAGGTACGGCGCTGATAAAAACGATCGAGAATATCCTGAGTCGAAAGGCCAAGCGCTTTCAGCAAAATACCGGATGGCATCTTGCGACGTAAATCGATACGGAAATTCACATGATCCTTGGCATCAAATTCAAAATCCAACCATGAACCACGGTAAGGAATGATACGGGCTTTAAACAGGAATTTACCGGACGCATGGGTTTTACCTTTATCATGGTCAAAGAACACACCCGGAGAGCGATGCATCTGCGATACAATTGCACGTTCCGTACCATTGATAATAAAGGAGCCATGCTCGGTCATATAAGGAATTTCACCCATATAAACGGATTGATCACGCACTTCACGGACTTTGCGTTTGGCACGTTTATCACCATCGGATTCAAAAATCTTCAGGCGCAATTTTACTTTGACAGGCAATGCAAACGTCATATCACGACGGCGACATTCATCCAGATCGTAACGTGGAGGGCTATATTCCAAGCCTTCGAAAGACAACTCAGCATTGCCTCCATAATCACGCACCGGGAACACGGATTGGAATACGGTCGACAGGCGAGATTCATTCACCTCTTTACCGTAACCCATAAACTCGTGATACGATTCAGTCTGCAACTGCAACATGTTGGGCATGTCGATAGGAGACTTGATGGTGCCGAAATTCTTACGGATACGTTTCAATGATGCTTGTTTGGCCATGATACCCTCGAACAATAAACTGTAGATTTGTGTTACATATAAGTCTTAAAAAGCACAAACGCGAAAAAGGCTAAGCCCCGATGACTTGCGCCACCGGGGTTTAACCTT
>CAZKHV010000053.1:0-7555 GCA_964552605.1 uncultured Zetaproteobacteria bacterium
TTGCGTTTCAGATTGCGACCCCTCCCCCGAAAGCATGAAATGCTTAAACCATCATCATGATAATAACTCAAGCATGCGTTGGCCGAGCAAGGTCGGATTGTGTTCAATCGTCACACCAGCAGATTCCAGTGCCGTGAATTTGGCTTCCGCGGTCCCCTTGCCGCCGGAGATAATCGCACCGGCATGCCCCATGCGTTTACCTTTCGGTGCCGTCGCACCCGCAATAAATGCCACGACGGGTTTGGAGATATGGTGCTGAATAAACTCCGCGGCATTCTCTTCATCCGAACCACCGATTTCACCGATCATCACCACCCCTTCGGTTTGATCATCGGCTTCAAACAAGCGCAGTGCATCAATAAAGTTCAGACCGTGAATCGGATCCCCACCCATGCCGATACAGGTGCTCTGCCCCAATCCGGTACTGGTCAATTGAGCCACTGCTTCATACGTTAGTGTACCGGATCGAGAAATTACCCCAACACGTCCGGGCTGATGAATATGCCCCGGCATGATGCCTATTTTCGCTTCACCCGGTGTAATGATGCCCGGACAGTTCGGGCCGATAAGAATGCAATCGATATCACGAATCAGCTGTTTTACAGACAACATATCCTGCACCGGAATACCTTCGGTAATGCAGTTGATCAGTTTAATACCAGCCCGAGCAGCTTCCACAATCGCATTGGCAGCAAAACGTGGTGGCACAAAAATCACCGTGGCTTCCGCCCCCACCTCATCCACAGCATCGGCCACGGCATTAAACACAGGTCGATTCAAATGGCTTTGACCACCCTTGCCCGGAGTCACGCCGCCGACAAAGGACGTGCCATAATCAATCATCTGCTGGGAGTGAAACGTGCCCTGTTTGCCGGTAAAACCCTGACAAATCACACGTGTATGTCGATTCAGCAATACACCCATTAGATCACCTCCCGCGCTGCAGCCACGGCAAATTCAGCCGCCTGATCCAGATCATCAGCCCAGCGCACATCCAGTCCTGCATTTTTCACAATCGCCCTGCCCTCGTCCTGATTCGTACCCACCAGGCGCATCACCACCGGCACCGACATCGGATGCGTTTTAATCGCTTCAAGCAAGCCATTGGCAATAATATCACAGCGTACAATGCCGCCAAAAATATTCACCAGAACTGCTTTCACATGTTTATCACTGAATAACAATTTGAATGCTTCGCACACCGCATCAACGGTCACACCACCGCCAACATCCAGGAAGTTAGCAGGCTTATCGCCTTTGAGCTGGATAATATCCATGGTCGCCATGGCCAGCCCTGCGCCATTGACCATGCAACCGATTTGCCCGTCGAGGGCAATATAATTCAGACCAAACTGCGATGCTTCGGTTTCACGCGGATCTTCTTCATCCCGATCACGCAGCTCTGTGATCTCAAATTGGCGATACAAAGCATTATCATCCACCACAAACTTGGCATCGAGTGCCACCAGATGGCCTGAACCACTCAACATCAGCGGATTTAATTCCAGCATGGCGGCATCCTTGGCACAGAACAGACGATGCAGATTTCCCGCCAGTGTATAAAACTCGGCGACTTGATCGCCACTCAAGCCCAGCCACGCAGCCATCGTAGCGCTTTCCTGCTCGGATACCGTATCCGCCGCAATCACTACGGTTAGAATCTGCTCAGGTGAATCGGCTGCAACCTGTTCAATATCCATGCCACCAGCAGGGCTGACAACAAAGGCGACCCTCTCACTAGCCCTATCCACCAGCAGGCTCACATAGAACTCACGATCAATATCCATACCCGCTTCGATATACAAACGGTTCACTTGTTTGCCTGCAGGCCCGGTTTGTTTGGTCACCAGGATCGAGCCCAGCAACGCATTCGCTGCAGCTTCAACCTCATCGAGAGAGCGACACACGCGCACCCCCCCCGCTTTGCCACGTCCACCGGCATGAATCTGTGCTTTCACCACCCAGATTTCACCCGCCAACGATTTGGCTGCAGCCACGGCATCAGCAACGCTCATCACAGCCGCACCTTTTGGCACCGGCACATCAAATTCAGCCAGTATCGCTTTCGCCTGATACTCATGAATATTCATTCAATCCCCCACTTCCCCACACAAAAAGCTTTCTACCTGCATCACTGCGCATCTGGCATGCTATTATTCACTGCGGTCACTGCAAGATGCCTTTGCGCAAAGCCCTGCAAACCATTCTCGACAAGCTTGTTGCAAACACGGAACTAATCCACTTCTTTCATCGCTCCGAGATTGGCATTGATAAGCTTTAATGTTTGCTGCATTGAAATCAAATCAGCTGCAGCAACACCATTTAAAGCCAATTCACTCAGTTTTTTAAGTTCCGGCCATACCTGCACAAACGCCTGTTTGCCTTGTGCCGTAATCTGAGCCCGTACCACACGCCGATCCTGCTGATCCTGAACGCGCTCCACCAAACCACTCTTCACCAACGAGTTCATTAAACGTGTTACAGCAGCTTTATCTTTACCCAGAATAGTAGCCAGTCTGGATTGCGGCAAACCATCACAGTGACGGATAATCATCAGCGTATCGGCTTCTTCAGGCGTAAGATTATAACCGGCATCCTTGCAGATGCGACTGACTTGAAAACGCACCTGACTGGTCATGCAGCCAATAAGCGGCATAATTGCAGCGAGTCCATCGTTGTGTTGATGTTGTAAGTTAGAAGCCATGAGGCTGACGCTGCGCGCATTGGTTGATTTTATCAATAGTTGACATTATCAATCTATTTGCAATCATTCCCTGCGATTTGATTATTATTTTCTGCCTTGTGCAAAAAGAAGGAGTTCCATGATCCAGCTGCCTCGCCTCATCGCTATCGGACTGTTCTACATCAGCATGGTTGGCATGAGCATGCTTGGCATGAGCAAGATTTCAACCCCAGTCCAGGCTGAAGAAATGAGCCTACAGCACATCATCAGGACAGTTCTTGATTCCCATCCCGAATTGCATGTCAGTCGCATTGATACCGCTATCGCAGCAACGGAAACCAGACGCGTGGAAGGCAGCTTGGATGCGATTGTAACAGCCAAGATTACCGCCAGTGATGAAAAAACTCCGACGATCAGTGACTTTCAACCGGCAGAGAATCGCATTGGTCAATTAGCAGGCAGCATTTCAAAACCACTGGCATCCGGTGGCACCATTGGCGCTGATTTCAATTACACCCGAACCAGTCAAGGTTTCAATTCGCCTTTTGCGGCTCAGTTGGCACAGTTTAACCCATCCTATCGCAACCAAATCAACATCAACTACCGTCACCCTCTACTGAAAGGGGCCAATCGACCGGATTACAATCAATCGCTGATCAGCGCTAAAGCGCAACTGACACAAACCAAAAAACAACGACAAGTTGTTGCACATAATCTAACCCTGCAAGTCATCAACACTTATTACCAACTGGCCTCCGACGACATTAATATCAGCATCGCCCAACAAGCCGTCAAACGAGCTAAAAAACTACTTGCCTACCAACGTTCCCGTGAACATTTCGGGCTCATTGAAAAAGCCGACCGCTTGCAAGCTGCAGCCCTGCTCGCCGCCCGCAAGACCGATCTACAACGCTCTGTCAGCGTACGTTTAAACAACCAGAACACCTTGAATCGGCTGATGTTATATTCCGCCAGTCATAGCATAACCATTCAACGGGATAGCCACTTTGACAGCCAGGACTTTTCAACGTTAAACGATAAAAGCATCGATCAGGCTGTGCGTAAGGCTGAGCAATTACGCCCTGAATTGCAGGTCTTCGATGCTCAGATGCAAGCGGCCAATGCTCAATTGATTATTGCCTTGGATGGTGATCAATTGCAACTGGATCTTGTCGCATCACTTGGCACACGTTCTCTGGATAAGACTCCCTTACCCGCTGTTGCTGCAGGCCTATCCACTCACGATCATTTTGCATCCATATCCTTGGAACTCTCTGATGCATTGGGGCGCAACACCGTCAATGCAGCCATTCGCAAAGCTGAACTGCAACGCCAACGCATTGAAGCAGATCGAAGCCGCACACTTGAGCAGATCAAAGATGACATCTCAGCCGCCCAAACTGCGATCATAGCCGGTGTACCCACCCTGATCGTGGCCAAAAAACAAGTTCAAGCAGAGCAGCGCAAATTTAAAGCTGAAATGCAGCGCTACAGACAAGGGCGCTCCGATACAGCAACTCTGGTTCAATTTGAAGGTGAACTGCGCAATGCCGACCTCAACGCACAACTGCAACAACTGACCATTGAACTGGCACAAACCCAACTGGCCTGGGCGCAAGGCCGATTACTCTATGACATGGGGCTTTATGACCTTGATCTGTTGCACCAATCATCCGCAATAGCAGACACACTCTGAACATGAAAAAACTTATCGCTTTTTTTGTAAAACGTGGCTTGGTTGTCAACCTGATTTCTGTATTCCTGCTCGCATCCGGCATTTATGCCGCCTCTCAAATGCAGCGCGAAGCGTTCCCCACCGTCAACTTCGATATTATTGTTGTCAGCGGTGTCTATCCGGGCGCTGCTCCACGCGAGGTTGAGCGCTTGATGCTTGCCCCGATTGAGCAAGAGCTCAAAGGTATCGATGGCATCAATACCATGCGTTCAACCGCCTTCTCCGGCACCATGCAGATTGTCATTGAAGTCGATCCCAACTTTAAGGATCGCTCCCGCCTCGTATCGGATATTCAACAAGCCATTAACCGCACCGACCTACCCCTTGATCTACCCTCCGACCCCGTCATCGCCGAAATCAAATCGGAGCAAGCACCAGTACTCACTTTTTCTATTTTCGGTGATTTCACTCCGCTGGAACTCAAACATTTAAGCGATGATATTGAAGATGATGTGCGCGATCTTGATGGCGTTTCCAAAGTGTTTATTCAAGGTGATTTAAAAGAAGAAATACGCATTGTGCCCGACCCTGTCAAAATGCGTCGTGCACGCGTCTCGATTACTGATATTATCACACTGGTTAAAGGCTGGAACATCAATGCTCCCGGCGGGCGTTTAAAATCACCTGAAGGTCAACGCATTATTCGCATCACCGGTGAATTCTCATCAGCTGAAGATGCCGGCATGTTGGTCTTACGCTCCAATGAACTCGGTCAGGCAGTCTTGTTAAAAGACGTGGCGGAAGTCAGCGACACACTGGAACGCCCCTATCGTTATGTCGGCGCGCAAGGTGATCCTGCAATCAGCATGATTGTGATCAAAAAAGGCGATGCCGACATTATTGAACTGGTGGATCGGGTACGCAACTATCTCGACACTGTTCCAGACAAATACGGTCAGGGTATCCACGTCAGCGCCTACAATGATTTGTCCACTGTCACCCGTTTGCGTCTGTCGGTATTAACCAACAACGGCATGATCGGACTCGCGCTCGTATTACTGTTGTTGTTGATGTTCCTGCGCCCGGCTGTAGCCCTGACCACAGCCTGGGGTTTACCGATTATCTTTTTCTCCGGCATCGCCGTGCTTTATGCCGCAGGCATTACATTGAACTTGCTGGTCATGTTTGGTTTTATCATGGTGCTCGGTTTGATGGTGGATGATGCCATTATTATTGGTGAGAATGTCACCTATCACATGGAACGCGGCCTCTCTCCCGAACAAGCAGCCATCGAAGGTACCTATGAGTTGATCGGCCCCGTTACGGCCACCGTTTTGACCACCATCGTTGCCTTTCTACCCTTGATGTATATGGATGGAATCATCGGAAAATTCATTTACTCCATTCCGGTTGTGGTCGTTGTTCTGTTAATATTTTCATGGTTCGAAGCCATTTTCATCTTGCCCAACCATATTCGTGACATAGCTAACGCTAACAAACAACCCAAGGAACGGATCTTTTTCATTTGGATTACCAACATTTACGCATGGTTTTTACAAAAAGCCATCAAGCTGCGCTATCTGACTATTCTACTGACCCTGCTCGCTCTGTTGGCATCCTTTGGCTTAGCTAGCACCATGAAATTTCAACTGTTCCCATCCGGTGCGGAATCAACCTTTTATTTACGCATCAATTTGCCGACCGGCACAACTCTGGAAGAAACACGTGATCAATTAAAATTACTCGATGTAGAAGTGCGCAAACGCATTGATCCGGCCATTTTGGAAACCACCACCATGATGGCAGGTGAAAACAGTGCTGATCGCCGTGAAACACTGAAACAAATTGGTGACCGATTTGGCTTTGAACGCATCATCCTGATTCCATTCACCGAACGTGATACCAATGCTTATGATGTGATGAGCATGATTGAAAAAGAAATTCCCCCGCTCTTCCCCAATATGCAAATCAGCTTTGCCATGCAAAAAGGAGGCCCACCTGTTGGGCGTGCCCTGCAAGTCGAATTAACCGGTGGTGATGAAGCAGCCATGACTCGCGTGGCTGAACGACTGATCAAACAACTCGACACGATCAAGGGCGTGTATGCGGTTGAAAGTGATTTGGAAAAAGGCGACTCGGAAATACGCATCGTCATGGATCGCAAACTGGCCGCCTATGCAGGTGTCAATCTTGCGACCGTAAGTACACATATCCAAGCAGCCTTCGATGGTTTACGTGTATCAACCATCAAACGTGGCAAGAAAGAAATTAATGTCACCATTCGTTACCCTCTAGAAGCTCAACGTGATATCAACACCTTGATGAAGTTGGAAATTCACAACAATCAAGGTGGCCTTGTGCCGCTGTTCCGCATCGCACATATCGAACAAAAATCAGGTACCAGTAGTATTCGCCATAAAGATGGGCGGCGTGTGATCAATGTTTCGGCTGAAGTCGATCAGAAGAATATGACCTCCAAAGAAATCAATGCCCGTGTCTCTGCACTCAAAGATCTATGGTTGGCTGATGATGCCGCGACGGTGCATGTCAATCTCGGTGGCGAAGAAGAGAAATCACAAGAATCCGTACGTGGCTTAATCTTCAGTTTTGTCTTCGCGCTGTTCGGTATTTTTGCCATTCTGGCCATTCAGTTCAACCGCATCGGCTATCCCATTCTGGTGATGCTGGCCATCCCCTTTGGCTTGATCGGTATCATTGCAGGCTTCTACCTGCATGGCGCTCCGCTCTCATTCATGGCCATGATGGGCTTTGTTGCACTCACCGGAGTCGTGGTGAATGCATCACTGGTGATGGCGGTGTTCATCCAACGCTTGATCGCTGATGGTATGCCATGGCGCGATGCCATTCTTGAAAGTGGTCAACGCCGCTTGCGGGCAGTATTGCTAACCGCCATCACCACCGTTGTTGGCCTGCTACCGACTGCGTACGGCTGGGGTGGGCATGATCCCTTCGTTGCTCCAATGGCTCTGGCGTTATCGTGGGGATTGATGTTTTCTACCGTGATTACGCTATTCTCCGTACCTGCAGCACTCGGCATTGCGCTGGACATCAAACACACGACACAGCGCTTGTTCGGCAAAAAAGTAACCCAGAACTAATCCACCCGCTCCCCCTCCTGAACAATATAGTAATTCAGCAATTGATTTACCAGATCGTCATCCTCGCGAATGCGGGGA
>CAZKHV010000054.1:0-7489 GCA_964552605.1 uncultured Zetaproteobacteria bacterium
TACTATGGCCATTATCGTGGGAAATGAGAGCTCGTTAGTGTCTCGGGAATAGCTGTACGATTGAGGCTATTTTTTTTCTTCAAAACCCTTGCGAGTGATCTTTTTAGCACGCAAGGCTTTATCGTAAACAATTTCAACACTGCGCAAAAGTAACTTACCGCTCTCTTCATCTTCGAATTCTTCAAAATAAGTTACACGATCAGGATGCAAGACATTATCCAGAGATGGAGAGCCGAGTTTTTGTTCGATGCTGAATTTGTTGTCGCCAACGTTGATCATATGCACTTCATTGCCATCGAGTCGGTTACCCTGATGGATAGGTTCATGCAGACAGGCGCTCAGCAGTATGCCTGCAGCTAGTGTGATAAAGATAAATGATGTGCGCATCAGGCTGTCTCCGCCGGGCCTCTGTGGCCTCGTTCCAATAAAGCAATATAATCAAACATGCCCTTTTCCAATGTCCATGTTGGTTGCCACTGCAATAATGATAATGTGTCAGACAAATCCGCTTCGGTATGGTTTTGATAGAATGAAAATGGGTTATCAAAATATTCAATTTCCAGTTCTATTTCAAGTGCTTGTGAAAGTGTGTTTACAACATCATTGAACGAACGCGCTTGTCCTGAACCGACGTTGCAGACACCGGATCGGGATGCATCCAAAGCAGCCATATTGGCTGCAACCACATCACGAATATAGACAAAATCACGTTTTTGTTCACCGTGTTTGAATAAGCGGGGTTGTTTGCCGGCTTTTACCTGCTCGTAGAGCTGCAACATCATGGATGCTGTCTTGTTACCGCTCTTTTCATTTTTATGGCTTTCGCCCGAGCCATAAACATTAAAATAGCGCAAGCCGATAATGCTTGAGCTATGCCGTTCATGCCAACGGTAAGCTACCCGATCCATGGCCAGCTTGGAGAAGCCATAGATGTTTTCCGGCTCTTCACCGCTGCCGACCGTGTTTGGGGCTGGGGAATTGCCATAGGTGCCTGCCGAAGATGCATAGACAACACGCGTAGCTGATACATGACTGGCCTCTAAAATATCGGCAAAAGCATTGGTGTTGCTTTCAATCATTAAACGCTGATCCATGACGGTTGTATCGGTGATTGCTGCTTCATGGAAAATAGCGGAGAAAGCACCATCAGCAATCTCATCGAGCAGATCGGGATCATCACAATCGCTGGCACGAACCTCACAATCGACATGAATCAGATTGCGCCAGTCGCCGGATGAAAAGTCATCGACCACCAGTACATCTGTGCCCGGACGTTTACTGAGAGCCGCAGCAATATTCGAGCCGATATAACCGGCACCGCCAGTGACCAGTATGCGTTCATTCATGTTTGTTCACCCTTCCATTCAAGCTGCAGTTTGTGCAAGGCGCGTAAGGTCGCAGCATTGCAAATGGGATAGTTGGCCTTGGCATTAACGGCATCGATGATTTCACCGGCATCGTTATCCCGCAGATCGCTATCGCTAAAGCCAGCTTCAGCCAGCAAACGGGATATCCAGCTACCTAAACCACGCAGTTGGCAGATGCGAACGGTGCGAATCAGCACATCGCAACGTGCTACGCTTACCTGATGCCCGGTTGCAAGGGACAGTGCTTCGGCATTTTCCTCAACAAACGAATCAACAGGTTTGCATAAAAGTTTAAATATCACCCATTCACTTTCGGATATGAACGTTCGATCTTCATGTAACGGGAATGCGCCCGGAAGCGCCTGTATTTTGTTCATATCACCTTCGCCTGATGCTACTAATATATTTGATGGCGCAATATTACGTTGCCTATCATTCTGCGCAAGCTTACGCCATTGGCATTGCGAGAGTATTGTGTTGAAAGCGATGGTGAAGTGTGATCCGCCATCCGGATTCCGGTTGCATGGATTGATTCGCAAAGCTCACTGAAGACGTCAATACATTGCAATATTGAAATGCATGGTCTATATATAAAGAGAATAGCTTGTGGGGAGGTGCAGCTGATGGAACAGCAACGTACTCGGGCAGTTGATTTAGAAAAAATCCAATCACATCTTTCATGTTATCGTGGCGACCTTCGCTCGATCCGACCATTTCAACCGGATGTGCGCCAAACAGCGCATGCTTTAAATGCTGAACCGGATGATTTGTCTTCGGTATATGCTCTTTTGCAGAGCATGCATGCATCGATAGGGCAGGATATCGCTGACCTTGAACTACTCTTGTTGCAATCCGGCCAGCAACAATCCGGTCATCAGCCTGCTTTTGAAGCACTTGGTCTGAATACCTTATCATGCAAAGAAAACGAAGTATTGAATATGTTTGCTAAGGGATATAGTTATAATGAAGTAGCCAGTTTACTCGATTGCAAGCTGGCGACCATTCAGACACATGCCAAACGAATTTATAAAAAGCTGCATGTTCATTCGCGTTCAGAAGCCGTTTATGAAGCCAGACAACTGGATATTATTCCTGCATAACTATCAGGGCTTTTTTACAGGGTTCATCACTTGAGTTTTTAACCCGGATTAGTCATGAATCGGTGAGATGATCGCGACGGGCGTTTGTTTTCAACAGATTCCAAGGAATGAGGCCGTAGCAGTGCATACGGACGATTGACGAGGGATTTGTTGAGGACAAAGGAACAAGCGAGGGCTCAGCAGTATTTATGAATAATCCGGGTTAAGTGCAAGAGCTATTCGGAGATGCGCACGCTTTCTCCACAAACAACATGTTTGAAGAGTTCTAAAATATCATCATTCAACATGCGAATACAGCCGTGCGAGGCGGGAGTGCCGATTTTTTCTTCCTCGTGGGTGCCATGAATATAAATATAACGTTTGTGTGTATCGACTCGCCCGCGACGGTTTGTTCCTGTTTCACAGCCTTCGAGCCATAAAATGCGTGTCAGAATCCAATCCTGATTCGGATTATCAGTGAGAGGATTATAGATGCCAACGACTTGCCGGCCTTTGAAGGCGGTAAATAGTGGCGTGTTTGTCCCGATCTTGTTGGCAATACGATGCTTGCCCAGCGGAGTTTGCAGGCTGCCGTTGCGGTTGCCCGCTCCATTACGGGCTGTTGAAACAGGGTAAACATAACAAACGCCGCTTTTGCGATGGTGGTAAAGTTTTTGTTTTGAAATAGAAATAACAATCACGATGCCAGTCTAGTCGATATGCGACGAACAATAAATATTGAACGGAAAAATTACATGATAACTCTTGAAACGCTGTTTTAATGCCCCTATAGAGTGGCAGTCAGATAGTGTTATGTTGAGTCAGGAGGCAAACAGTGATTGGTAAAAAGAAGAAACAGGCTGAAGTTGAAGCAGGGACTGAAAAAGCGGCTGAGTTAGAAATAGAGTTGAAAAACAACAGTTCGGATGAGGTGTTGGAATCCGACGAGGCGGTAGCGCTGGATGAAAACGGTGATGAAATTGATGCCGCAGCTGAGCTTGATCCGTTGCAGCAGGCGCAGGCTGAAACCTCTGAATTGAATGATAAATTGCTGCGTATGCAGGCTGAAATGGAAAACCTGCGTAAACGTACCCGGCGTGAAGTGGCTGATGCGCACAAGTTTGGTGTTGAAAAGTTTGCCACATCGTTGCTCGATGTCGTCGATAATTTAGAGCGTGCGCTGGAAGTGGAGGAGGGCAATGAAGATACTGTACGTGAAGGTATCCAACTCACACTGAATAGCTGGCATGATATGATGAAACGTTTTGAAGTAGCTCGTATTGATGCTGTTGGTAGTGTTTTCGATCCGCACCTGCATGAAGCGTTAACACAAATGCCGAGCGATGAACCGGAGGGTACGGTGATCGCTCAGCATGTAGCCGGTTACACCTTGCATGGTCGTTTGATTCGTGCAGCCAAGGTGTTGGTGTCGAGTGGGCCAGCTGAGTAAGTCAGGCAAGCCTAAATAATTTATGGCGAGGGGTTGAATCGTAAGCGCGCTTCCCCCATAACTAGATACATAAGATAATTGATAACAAATGATCAGGAGAAATGTAATGGCTAAAGTAATAGGAATTGACCTCGGAACCACCAACTCGTGTGTAGCGGTCATGGAAGGCGATAAAGCCAAAGTGATCGCCAACTCGGAAGGTGATAACACCACACCATCCATCGTGGCATTTGCCAACGATGAGCGTTTGGTGGGTGCATCGGCCAAGCGTCAGATGGTGACCAATCCGGACAACACATTTTATGCGGTAAAACGTTTGATTGGCCGTAAATTTGATTCGGCTGAAACCAAACATCACCATGAACTGGTATCGTATCCTATCGTTGCTGCTGATAATGGTGATGCATGGTTGGAAGTGGATGGCAAGAAAATGAGCCCGCAGGAAATTTCTGCGATCACCTTGCAGAAAATGAAGAAAACGGCTGAAGATTACCTTGGTGAAGAAGTTAAAGATGCGGTGATTACCGTGCCTGCTTATTTCAATGACTCACAGCGCCAGGCAACCAAAGATGCCGGTGCAATTGCTGGCTTGAATGTGCTGCGTATTGTCAACGAACCAACTGCTGCGGCCCTGGCTTATGGTTTAGACAAAACCGAAGAGAATCACCTGATCGCCGTTTATGATCTGGGTGGTGGTACCTTTGATATTTCCGTGCTGGAAATCGGTGATGGCGTGTTTGAAGTGAAAGCCACCAATGGTGATACATTCTTAGGTGGTGAAGATTTCGATCAGGTGCTGATTAAATATCTGGCCGCAGAATTCAAGAAAGAGCAGGGCGTGGATCTGATGACCGATAAACTGGCCTTGCAGCGTCTGAAAGAGGCGGCGGAAAAAGCCAAGATTGAGCTCTCCTCCAGCCAGCAGACGGAAGTAAATCTGCCGTTTATCACTGCCGATGCATCCGGTCCTAAACATTTGCTGATTAAACTGACGCGTGCGAAGTTTGAAAGCCTGGTGGGTGACTTGGTTGAAGCATCTTTGAAACCTTGCGCTCAGGCCTTGAAAGATGCCGGCGTCAAAGCATCTGATATCCATGAAGTAGTCCTGGTTGGTGGTCAGACTCGTATGCCATTGGTGCAGGAAAAAGTGCAGGCATTCTTTGGTTCAGAGCCTCATAAAGGTGTAAACCCAGATGAAGTGGTTGCCATTGGTGCAGCGATTCAGGGCGCGGTTTTAACCGGTGATGTTACGGATGTATTGTTGCTGGATGTCACACCGTTATCGCTTGGTATTGAAGTTGAAGGTGGTCTGTTCAATAAAATCATCGAGAAGAATACCACCATCCCAACCAAAAAGAGCCAGACTTATACCACCGCAGCAGATAATCAGACGGCTGTAACGATTAAAGTGGCGCAGGGTGAACGTGATTTGTTCTCTGCCAACAAGGATATGGGGTTGTTTAACCTCGAAGGTATTGCTCCTGCATCCCGTGGTATGCCACAGATTGAAGTGACCTTTGATATCGATGCCAATGGTATTATCCATGTGCATGCTAAAGATAAGGGCACAGGCAAAGAAACCTCAATTCGCATTGAATCCGGTTCTGGTTTGTCGGAAGCTGAAATTGAACGCATGAAGCAGGATGCAGAAGCCAATGCCGATTCCGATAAAAAACTGAAAGAGCAAATCGAAGCTAAAAACCGTGCTGATGCGCTGGTCTATTCAACCGAAAAATCACTCAAAGAACACGGTGATAAAGTCGATGAAGAAACCCGTAAGGAAATTGAATCCGCACTGGAAGAACTGAAGAAAGCTATCGAGAGCGGTGATGCAGAAGCTATTACAGCCGCGGAAGAAAAACTGGCTGAAAAGTCACAGAAGCTGGGTGAAGCGATTTATCAGCAGATGCAGCAGGAACAGGCAGCAGCCGAAGGTGCGCCGGATATGAGTGGTGCAGATAGTGCAGCGGCGGATGCCGGAACATCGGATAAAAAAGCCGCTCAGGATGCCGAAATTGTCGATGCTGAAGTTGTGGATGACAGCAACAATAAAAAGTAAAACAGCAAAACGATAGTGAGGAGCGGGGGGCTTAGGTCTGCCGCTCCTTTCACGTTTTTAAAGGCAGATGGTCTGAACCGCAGAGTACCTGCGCTAAAAGATTTAAGTATGTAAGTTAAACTCAGGGAGTGAGTGTGTCCAAACGCGATTATTATGAAGTGTTGGGTGTGGCCAAAGATGCCGATGCCAATACCGTCAAACGGGCTTACCGTAAGCTGGCCATGAAATTCCATCCGGATCGCAATCCGGATGATAAAGCGGCGGCTGAAAGTTTCCGTGAAGTGACCGAAGCATACGAAGTGTTGACCGATGAAAATAAACGTGCGCGTTACAATCAGTACGGTCATGCCGGTGTTGATGATCAGATGCAGGACTTCTGGAATCGTGGCGGTGCACAGGACTCCAATGCGTTCCGTGATTTCGGAGACATGTTCGGTGATGTGTTTGGCGATATGTTCGGCTTCGGTGCTGGCGGTGGTCGTTCTGCTCGTGGTGCCGATCTGCGTTATAATTTATCCATGTCACTGGAAGCAGCAGCTTCAGGTCGTGAAGTTGAACTGAAAATCCCGAAACATGAATCATGCAATGTCTGTAGCGGCTCCGGTGCCAGACCTGGATCGAATCCAGTGCCATGCAATACCTGTGGTGGTCATGGTCAGGTGCAAATGCAGCAAGGCTTTTTTGCGGTACGTCGTACCTGCCCAACTTGCCATGGTGCAGGCACGCGCATCGAATCGCCATGTGTGGAATGTGGCGGGGCAGGGCGCAATAAAGTCACCAAGAAACTCAAGATTAAAGTGCCTGCCGGTGTCTATGATGGTGCGCAGGTACGTGTTACAGGCGAAGGCGAAGGCGGGCAACACGGAAGTCCAAGTGGTGACTTGTATGTTGTAATTTCCCTGGAAGAACATGCTATTTTTGAGCGCGAAGGAGCCGATTTGCATTGTACGATGCCGGTGACTTTTCCGCAGGCAACGCTCGGTGCGGAAGTCGATGCACCTACGCTGAATGGCAAGATTAAAATCAAGATTCCGGCCGGAACCGAAGGTGGTCGTATCTTCCGTTTGCGTGGCCATGGTGTGCCGGATGTGCGGGCGGGTGGACAACAAGGTGATTTGTACGTGCGTGTCCAGATTGCCGTACCGAAAAAGATGAATACACGTCAAAAAGACTTGTTGCGCGAATTTGCCAATGAGGCTGGTGATGATATGTATCCCGAACGCTCTTCCTTTCTGGGCAAGGTAAAACATTTTTGGGACGATCTTTCCAATGAGCAAAAGTAACAAAACTCAATGGTGATAAAGGAATAGCGAGGAGAACATGATGGCTGATTTGCGTATCATTATTGTCGGTGCATCCGGTCGCATGGGGCGCATGTTGGTGCGTGCGGTGGCTGAAGCGGATGGCGTGATATTGGCCGGGGCAACGGAACGGGCAGGCTCTGAATTTGTCGGTCGCGATGCCGGTGAATTAGTCGGTAGCGGTTCATCTGGTGTGGCATTGGTGGATGATATCCAGGCCTGTGGACAAGCTG
>CAZKHV010000055.1:0-7379 GCA_964552605.1 uncultured Zetaproteobacteria bacterium
TTATCCGTCACTCGATGTCGCATTTGATGGCGATGGCGGTGCAGGAAGTCTTTCCTGGTGCGCAGGTCACGATTGGGCCGGTGATCGAAGATGGCTTTTATTATGATTTTGCTTTTGAACGTACTTTTACGCCGGATGATTTGAAAAAGATCGAAGAGAAAATGCGTCAGTTGTCCAATCAGAAACTAGCGATCTCGCGTGAAGAGTGGGATCGTGACGATGCGATTGCGCATTTTGAATCGATTGGCGAAACGTATAAAGCCAAGTTGATTGCGCGTATTCCAGCTGGTGAAACGGTCAGTCTATACAAACAAGGTGACTGGTCGGATTTGTGTCGTGGGCCGCATGTGCCAACGACCGGTGTTCTGAAATATTTTAAATTGATGAAAGTTGCGGGTGCGTATTGGGAAGGCAATTCCGACAATGAGCAGTTGCAGCGCATCTATGGCACAGCCTGGGCTTCCAAAGCAGATCTGAAGGCCTATCTGGTTCGCTTGGAAGAGGCGGAAAAACGCGATCACCGTAAAATTGCCAAGGCTTTGGATTTGTTTCATTTGCAGGAAGAAGCGCCGGGTATGGTGTTCTGGCACCCGAAAGGCTGGACGGTGTGGCAGTGTGTGGAAAATGAAATTCGCAACGTGATGCGCGAGAACGGCTATCAGGAGATTAAGACTCCACAGCTGGTGGATCGCAAGCTGTGGGAGAAATCCGGTCACTGGGATAAATTCCGTGATGAAATGTTTACCACCAGCACGGAAAATCGCGATTACGCCATCAAACCGATGAATTGCCCCTGCCATATTCAGGTGTTCAATCAGAATCTGCATTCGTATAAAGAACTACCTCTGCGTTTGGCGGAATTTGGATCGTGCCATCGCAATGAGCCGTCCGGCACCCTGCATGGCTTGATGCGTTTGCGTAACTTTGTGCAGGATGATGCGCATATTTTTTGCACTGAAGATCAGATTCAGGATGAGGTGTGTGATTTCATCGATCTGACTTATGATGTGTACAAACGTTTCGGTTTTGAGGATGTGATTATCTTTTTGTCCGATCGGCCGGAGAACCGTGTTGGTACCGATGAGCAGTGGACAAAAGCAGAATCGGCATTGCGTCAGGCCTTGGATTCGAAGGGTATTGAATACGGCGAGAATCCGGGTGAAGGTGCTTTTTACGGGCCGAAGATTGAATTTTCACTGAAAGATTGTTTGGGACGTGTTTGGCAGTGCGGTACGATTCAGGTCGATTTCTCCATGCCGGGTCGTTTGGGAGCACAATATGTAGCTGAAGATTCCTCACGTCAGACTCCGGTGATGTTGCATCGTGCCATTCTGGGCTCGTTGGAGCGCTTTATTGGTATTTTGATCGAGCACCATGAGGGTAAGTTCCCGTTCTGGTTGGCGCCGGTGCAGGCTGTGCTGTGTAATATCACTGATTCACAGGCAGAATATGTCGAAGAATGTTGCGCTAAGATGAGAAAAGCGGGCTTTCGTGTGAATGCGGACTTGCGAAACGAAAAGGTCGGCTATAAAGTGCGCGCCCACACGCTGGAGCGGGTGCCGTTTATTTTGGTTGCCGGAGATCGGGAACGTGAAGAGGGTAGCATCAGCGTACGTGACTTAAGTGGTCAAAATCTGGGTACATTCGGTGTTGATGACTGGATTGCCGAGATGCAGAATAAGCTTGAGAGCCACGAGTAACGTGGTTGAAATTAAATAGATTTAGATGTTTTTAGAGATAGTAGGAGTCTTGTATTAAAAAGGATTTGCCAATTAACTACGATATCGCAGCTTCGGAGGTGCGAGTCGTTGATGATACAACAGGTGAACAGCTCGGCGTTTTGGCGCTGAATGATGCTGTTGCTAAAGCCGCAGCCAAGGGTCTTGACCTGGTGCTGATGGCAGCAAAAAGTAATCCGCCGGTCTGTAAGATTATGGATTACGGTAAATACAAGTATGAGCAGAGTAAAAAAGCTAATCTTGCTAAAAAACGTCAACATGTGATGCAGATTAAAGAAGTGAAGGTCGGTGCGAATACCGACGTGCATGACATGGAAGTAAAAATGCGCAATGCGAAGAAGTTTTTGTCGCAGGGTAACAAGGTCAAGATATCGCTTCGTTTTCGTGGCCGTGAAATGGCACATACGGATCGCGGACGTGATCAGATGAAGAATGTTGCCGGTTATTTGGAAGAGTTTGGCAAACCTGAAAAGATGCCGAACATGGAAGGGCGACAAATGATTATGATTGTTGCACCGCATAAGAAATAGATAGAAACGAAACAAGTTTAAAGTTTATAACGGCGTATGGCCGAAGGAAGAATGAAATGCCTAAGATGAAATCAAATAGTGGCGCTGCAAAGCGTTTTACCAAGACAGGTAGCGGCAAGTGGAAGCGCAACAAAGCTTTTGCCAGCCATATTCTGACCAAGAAGTCGCCGAAGCGGAAACGCAATATGCGCGGTACAGAATTGGTTTCAGCAGCAGACGCGAAGTCATTGGAACGTTTAGTTCCAGGCCGCGGTTAAGATAGTTTAGGTTAGGAGAGATATATGCCTCGCGTTAAATCCGGAGTACAGGCGCATGCGCGCCACAAAAGTGTTATTAAGGCAGCCAAGGGTTACCGTGGCCGTCGCAAGAGCTGCTTCCGTGTAGCTACTCAGGCGGTCGATAAAGCACGTCAATATGCTTATCGTGACCGTAAAGTTAAAAAGCGTGATTTCCGCAGTCTGTGGATTGTGCGCATCAATGCGGCAGCCAAACAGAATGGTTTGAACTATTCCGGTTTCATGCACGGCTTGAAACTGGCTGGTGTTGAGCTGGATCGTAAAGTATTGGCTGATATAGCCGTACGTGATACTGAAGGTTTTGCGAAGCTGGTTGAAACAGCTCGCGCACAGATTCAGTAAATAACACGTTGCCGGTCTAGGCCGGTGTGAAGTAGATGAATTGGAAGGCAGGGCTGTTCGCAGCTCTGTCTTTTTGTTTGGCTGAAATAGAAATTCGATAGCTCACCACAACGACACAGAGGCACAGAGAAAAATAAAACAGATGTTTACGATGTTTGGTTTTGACTTCCTTTGTGGTTTTTGAGTCCCTGTGGTAATCAAAGAGGGTAAGAGCATGAGTGAAATTGATTCGTTGAAAAATCAGCTGGAGTCATTGCAGTCCGAGGCATTGGGTGCATTTGCAGCGGCTGAAAATCTGAATGATTTACAACAACTACGTGTTAACTATCTGGGCAAGAAAGGTGCGTTGACCGAAGTGCTCAAGGGTGTTGGGAAACTGCCACCCGCAGATCGCCCTGTGATTGGAAAGTTTGTTAATCAGACGAAGCAGGCGTTGGCTGCGGCGCTGGATACCTGCGAAGCGGAATTGGCTGTGAAAGCAAAGGCCGAACGCATTGAAGCCGAACGCATCGATGTGACGCTGCAGGGACGCAGCCACGGCGCAGGTGCGTTGCATCCAGTTCAACATGGCTTGGATGAAATCACTGCTATATTTTCTCAGATGGGTTTTGCGGTGGCTGAAGGACCGGAAATTGAAGATGAGTTTCATAATTTTGATGCCTTGAATATCCCACCTGAACATCCGGCGCGTGCCATGCACGATACGTTTTTTGTTAACGCTATATCCGATGATCCGATGTTACTCAGAACCCATACTTCGCCGGTTCAGATTCGTACCATGAAGCGCTTTCTGGCCGAAGGTGATGAGCCGCCATTGGCAGTGGTTGCGCCGGGTCGTGTCTATCGCTGCGATTACGATGTGACACATTCGCCGATGTTTCATCAGGTTGAAGTGTTTAAGGTGGATCGCGATGTATCGATGGCACATCTGAAGGGCGTATTGAAACATTTCCTCTCGACTTATTTTGAAAAGGAGGTGGCGATTCGTTTGCGGCCTCACTATTTCCCATTTACCGAACCATCTGCTGAAGTGGATATCGGTTGTGTATTCTGTGCCGGTAAAGGGTGCAGAATTTGTAAGGGCAGCGGCTGGATCGAAGTGTTGGGTAGCGGCATGATTCATCCGAATGTGTTGCGTTCGGTTGGTATTGATTCGGACGAGTTCTCCGGTTTTGCGTTCGGACTCGGTGTGGAGCGTTTGGTGATGTTGAAAAAAGGTATTCCCGATCTGAGGCTGTTCTTTGAAAACGATGTGCGCTTCTTGCGCCGGATGGGGGTGACAAAATGAAGATTCCATTTTCCTGGTTGAAAGAGCATGTGGCACTGACTGCTACGCCATCTGAAATCGCCGATGATTTGGTGCGCTTGGGGCATGAAGTCGAAGCGGTAGAAATGCCGCGTGCAGCTGTGCAAGGTGTGCGTGTGGGCTTGATTGCTTCGAAAACACCGCATCCCGATGCCGATAAATTGAGTTTGCTTAAGGTGGATATTGGTGAAGCCGAAGCCTTGGATATTGTCTGTGGCGCATCGAATATGGGTGAGGGTGATAAAATTCCTGTTGCCACGATTGGCACGCTGTTACCCAATGGTCTGAAAATTAAAAAGGGCAAGATTCGTGGTGCAGTCAGCTGCGGCATGTGTTGCTCCGAAGCGGAATTAGGCTTGGCGGAAGATGCGGCAGGTCTGTTGATTTTACCCGCCGATGCGCCAGTTGGTGCGCAAGTCGGTGACTATCTGCAGCTGGAAGAAGCGGTATTTGATCTGTCGATTACGCCGAACCGTGGTGATTGCATGAATGTGCGCGGGATTGCCCGTGATTTGGCTGCTGATGCAGAGCTGCCGTTGGCTGATCTTGCTGTGGCTGATGTGTCTATCGATGCTGCAGTAGTAGCACCGGCTGTATCTGTGACGGCTGAAACCGATTGCCCTGCATACATGGCTCGGCGTATCACAGGTGTCCGTGTGGCTGATTCGCCAGGCTGGATGCAGGCGCGTTTGATTCAGGCAGGCCAGCGACCGGTCAATGGTGTGGTGGATGTATTGAACACCATCATGCTCGACTTGGGACAACCGATGCATGCCTTTGATGCGGATAAACTCGATGGTGATATTGCCGTTCGTTCTGCTGTCGGTGGTGAAGTCTTTGCGGCTCTCGATGGTCGCGAACTGACATTGAATGCTGGTGATTTATTGGTTGCCGATCAAAACAACGTGATTGCACTGGCTGGTATCATGGGTTCCGAAGCAACAGGTGTGGGTGAATTGACGACTAACATCGTGTTGGAATCTGCCTTTTTCCGGCCGGCGCGGGTAAGTGAAACACGCCGTACTTATGCCATGGTGAGCGAAGCATCGATGCGTTTTGAACGTGGTGTGGATCCGGCCATGCTGGCTGTAGCCATGCAGCGTGCTACGGCCATGATTATTGACCTGTTCGGTGGTTCTGCCAGTGATATTTCAGTGTGCGGTGATGCCGATACGATTAATGCAGAGCGTCATGTGAACTGTTCAGTTTCCCGTATCGCATCACGTTTGGGAGTCGATATTCCGGCTGCAGTTGATGCTGTGCTGGTGCGCATGGGCTTTGGCATTGAGCGCGCCGGTGATGCTTTGAATGTGAGTGTGCCATCGTTTCGCCATGATGTGTCGATTGCAGAGGACATCTCCGAGGAATACGCGCGGGTGATTGGCTTTGATGCCATCCCTGAGTTGTTGCCAGCATTGGCAACAACTGCACCAGCTCAACCGGATCGCTCGGTGCATGATGCTGTTGCGGCTGGTTTCTTGCAGGTGATCAATTACGCTTTTATTTCATCATCGGAGCAGCGTTTGTTTGTGGCCGACGATGATCTGGATATTGAGCTGAAAAATCCGATTTCCGATGCCATGAGCGTGATGCGCCGTTCGGTGTGGCCGGGTTTGTTGAATACCGCGCAATACAATTTGAATCGTCAGCAGGCAGGTGTCGCGCTGGTGGAGCAGGGGCGTGTTTATCAGAAAGTCGATGCAGGTCACAAGGAATCGAATGTGATTGCCTGGCTGATGAGCGGTGCAGTGGGGCAAGATGAATGGCATGGTAAATCACGCCCTGCCGATTTCTTTGATCTCAAAGGTGTAGTCGAAGCATGGTTATCCTTGCGTGGACTGACAGGTCGCTTTATTGCCGATGACAGTATTCAGGGCTTGCAGCCAGGCCAGAGTGCCAAGATTATGGTTGGTCGTTTTGAAGCAGGGCGTATTGGCCGTGTCGATGGCGATATTGCTGGCGGGCTGGATTTGCATGCCGCTGTCGTTGTTGCAGATATGAATCTGGATCTGTTGCCTGCAGGAAAAATAGCCAAATTTGTGCCATTGCCGGAATTCCCGGCAGTGGAACGTGATTTGGTGTTTTTGTTTGAGAAGAGTATTTCATCCGATGCCATTCTCAATGCGGTGAAAAGTGCGGCGGGTAAGCTTTTAACCGAGGCACGTATCTTCGATTTGTACGAAGGCAAAGGTGTGCCGGAAGGCCATGTGAGTTTGGGTATTCGTTTTGCATTGCAGGATGCCAAACGCACATTAACTCAGGACGATTCCGATGCTGCGATGCAATCTATTATCGCGGCTATGGAGAAGCGTTTTGGAGCAACGTTAAGAGGCTGATCGATGTGATCGTTGACTTTTTAAATGTGAAATGACTATACTGGTCTTCAGTTGGTCTTAATTTATGGAGATGCCTTATGAGTCAAGTCGGAGTGTATGAAGCAAAAACGCATTTACCACGCTTGCTTGAGAAAGTAGCCGCTGGTGAACGCATTACGATCACCAAACATGGGCGTTCAGTTGCCATATTGCAGCCGGTGGAAGGTAACGGGCGCAATGTGAGTGCCGTCATTCGTGACCTGAAACAATTTCGTCGTGACAACACGTTAAACGGTTTGTCTGTTCGTGAGATGCTGAACGAGGGACGGGATTAGGCCGTTGATGGATCGTTTTGTGTTGGATAATTCCATCGTTATGGCATGGTGCTTTGAAGATGAGGCCAATGATGTCGCAGATGCCGTGTTGGATCACTTGCAAACAAAAACTGCGATTGTCCCTGCAATTTGGCCGCTGGAAGTGGGTAATGTCCTACTGGTTGCAGAACGGAGAGATCGATTAAGTGAAGCCGATGCTGTTCGTTTTTTGAGCATGCTTTCATCTCTTCCGATTCAATCGGAACCGGAAACACAGCAACGGGCTATGAGCGATATCCTATCTCTGGCAAGGGAATACAAGCTTTCAACCTATGATGCTTCCTATCTTGATTTGGCGATGCGGGAAGGTGTGCCCTTGGCGACTTTAGATAAAGCATTGGCGCGAGCTGCTCAGCAATGCCATGTTGCTCTGAATATATGAGTCGATTTTCGATTTTTATCAGCGTCCATCTGTGTGAACTAGGTGAATCGAGCTTGCGAGAGAGAGGGTGCCATGGGGCATCTGTGTCTAAAATA
>CAZKHV010000056.1:0-7259 GCA_964552605.1 uncultured Zetaproteobacteria bacterium
CTGAAGGTGAGGGAAAAGCTTTTTTTATCATCAGCGACAGTGATTTGTCTGGACTCAATTTTCATATCCAAATAACCATTGTTCATATAAAACTGCTGCAGCATTTGCCCGTCCGCACCAAAACGCTTTTGGTCAAAGACATCCCTGCTATTCATCATTGTGGTGACATCGGGCTGTTTGGTTGCTATTTGGTTGCGCAGGGTGGTGTCGCTAAAGTCTTTATTACCAATGATATGGATGCGACTGATACGGGTTACTTCGCCTTCATGAATTTTCACAAGCAGGTTGATCCTACCGTCTTTCAATGTGGTGGGGATGAATGTCACCTTAACCTGATAAAAGCCCTTTTTTAAATAGCCTTTGATTAAGGTGTTGCGGTCATTTCTTCGATTGACTGGATTGAAAATGCGACCGGGTTTTAGTTTCATGCGCAATTGCAGATCTTTACTCGAATGCTCTTCGTTGCCTTTGATGGTGATTTTGGCAATCAGAGGGAATTCTTTAACACGACATATAAGGTTGATGCCATGCGTTGTTTTGGAGCCAATGAAACGGATGTCCGAAAAGAAACCAGTTTTGTATAAACGACGCACATCGTGGCTGAGTTGTCGGCGATTCAATGGCTGCCCCACTGTGACCTGTAGTTTTGCCAGAATAGTCTTGGTTTCGACAAAGTGGTTGCCTTCGACTTGGATGGATAGAATAACGTCTGAAGCGTTGTTCGCTTCATCGGCCAGGGCAGGGGATGCTTGCGAACAGATCAGACCAAGCGTTAACATCATCGTGATCAGCAAGCATTTGATAGAGCCAGTCATTATTCATTACCCTCTAAAAAGACGTGAGATATCATTATAAAATGCAAACACCATCAAACTTGCGATGAGCAATAATCCTATCATTTGGGTGAACTCCAGGATTTTGGGCGATAATGGTTTGCCTGTTAATTTTTCAATGCCCAGATAGAGCAACAAACCTCCATCCAATATAGGGATTGGCAACAGGTTTAATACTCCGAGGTTAACTGAAATCAAAGCCAGAAAACCGATGAAATAAACCAGTCCCATCTCCGCAGTTTTTCCGGCCAGTTGTGCAATCGCGATCGGGCCGCCGAGATTATCGGGGGAGATGGCAGATGTCACCATTTTACCAAACACATTCAGTGTCATGGCAGTGATTTCCCACGTGCGGGTAAAGCCGTACATGAGTCCATCAGCAATACCCATGCGGTACATCTCTGTGCCATGAATAGCCTGTGAAGTGAGTTTTATGCCCAATCGCCCTTGCTTGTTTGCATCCGCTGCAGGGGTGACCTGCAATTGCAGCAAGCTCTGATTGCGCAGCACGACGAGAGCAAGCTGTTGTTCCGATTTGGCTTTGATTTGTTCAATGAGCTGTGACATATTGGACACAGGCCAGCCATTGATTTGTTTAATAATATCGCCTTCTTGCAAGCCTCCACGTTGAGCTGCGGAGTCATGCATGACATGCGCAATGCGTACGATCAAGCCGGGATTAAAGCCGAGCACCTGATCCGACACATCGATGAGTAGCGGATCTTTTTCCTGTATGGGTAAGGGCATATTCAATGTGATGTTGCGTTCATCGCGCTGGATTTGTAAGGATGCGGATGCGCCAACGCGTTGTTTGAGCAGCTCTTCCATTTCTTGCCATGAATGAACCGGGCGCTGTTCAACGGAGAGAATACGATCATCGACTTGCAATCCGGCTTTTTCAGCAATCGAGGCCGGGGCAATATGCCCTACAATAGTAGGCAATACAGCCTGACCAAGCCAGCCAATGACCATGTATGCTACGATGGCAAAAAGAAAATTATAGGCAGGACCGGCTACGGCAACAGCGGCTCGTTTCCATACCGGCTGATTGTTAAAGGCGCGGGCTTTGTCGTCCGGGGATAGTTCGGCCTGTTCATCGTCGCCTTGTTGATCCGGATTTTCACCCAGCATTTTGACATAACCACCGAGTGGAATTGCAGCAATGACATACAATACCTCCTGATCCTTGCTGCGCCATGAAAACAACGCCGGGCCAAAACCAATGGAAAACTTCTCCACCTTAATGCCTAAGCGACGTGCCATGGAGAAGTGGCCGTATTCGTGTATTGCGATGAGCAGGGCAATGGCAACAACAAAGGCCAGCGATGTATGTAAAATTTCCATCATGATGTATTAAGCTCCAATTATTTCAAATGCCAGTGCTCTAGCGTGGGCATCATGCGACCACACCTCATCGAGTGTGGCTACGGGGATATTTTCCACCTGTTCAAGCACCTGCTCGACGCTACGTACAATATCCATAAATCCGATTGTATTGTTGCGAAAGGCTGCATTGGCCACTTCATTGGCAGCATTAAAGGCAATGGCCAGGGCATCGTTGCCGCTCAACACATGCTGCACCAAACGCATGGCTGGGAAACGCTTCACATCCACGGCCTGAAAGGTGAGTTGTCCGGTTTTGGCCAGATCCAGCCAGGGAATGCCTGAATCGAGTCGGGGTTGAGCTTGCATGGCGTAAGCAATCGGCATACGCATGTCCGGCATGGCCAGTTGTGCAAGCACGGAGCCATCGGTGTATTCAATCATACCATGCACAATGCTTTCCGGGTGGATAATGGCGGACAATTTATTGGGTTCGATGTCAAATAACCAGCGTGCTTCGATGAGTTCGAGCGCCTTGTTCATCATGGTCGCTGAATCGACACTGATTTTAGCGCCCATATCCCAGTTGGGATGAGCAATGGCTTCTGCCGGTGTAACGTTGTGCAGGGTGGCGGGGTCGCGATCGCGGAACGGGCCGCCGGAAGCAGTTAAAATAACCTGAGAAATAGAGGCATGGTCATGGCCGATAAGGCATTGATGAATTGCGGCATGCTCGGAATCGACCGGTACCACGTCCGCACCGGCTTCCTTGGCTGCAGCCATGAAAATATGCCCGGCAGTCACCAGGCATTCTTTGTTGGCGAGACCTACCCGTTTGCCGGCTTTGACCGCCGCCAATGTCGCCGGTAAACCTGCCGAGCCGACCATGGCTGCCATCACCATATCGGTTTCAGGGCTGGACGAGAGTGCAATTGCAGCATCCATGCCGCTTTCCAGACCTACGCCGGTGGGGAGTTTGCCAGCTAGCTTTCCGGCGGCACCAGCATCGGTCATGACTACCCATTGCGGGTGCAACAAGCGAGCCAACTGCAGCATTTTTGTGTCATTGCGATGCCCGACCAAGGCGAAAGCAGAAAATTTATCGGGATGGCGGAGCATGACATCAACCGTGCTACAGCCAATGGAACCCGTGGCTCCGAGCACAGTCATGCGTGTGTGATTACTGTGCATTGATGAGTCCCCATGCTAACCAGCTTACCGGTACGGCCATGAGCATGGCATCGGTGCGATCCAGAATGCCACCATGACCGGGTAACCAACGACCGCTGTCTTTTGCGCCGATCAAACGCTTTAGCGATGATTCGGATAAATCACCCAATATGCCCGAAATTACGACCACAATAGCCAATAATATAGCCGGAATCGGTGTGAGTACGCCGCCGTAAATCCAGTAGCAGGCAGCAACAGGTACAGCGATGATAAGGCCGCCGATAGCGCCTTCAATGGATTTACCCGGACTGACTGCTGGGCATAGTTTCCGTTTACCCCAGGCGCGCCCGACAAAGTAGGCTGCGATATCCGATGCCCAGATGGCCAGGCACGTGCCGATAATCAGATCCTGGCCTGCTGTGCTCAGGTGAGTGTCGGCAATGGCTAGCGCGAAGGCGAACAACCAACCAAGCATCCAGAGGCCACTGAAAAAGTGATCAAATGCAGGGGGGTGCTGACGGGCTTGATAGATGAAACAGGCAAACCAAATGAAGGCGGTGAATAATAACCATTGTATGTCTGCGCCAAAGGAGAATGCCAGCCAGGTGCAAAATGCACTGCCCATGTACAACCAGGGCTGGCGTAGTTTCATCAGCAGAATCAGTTCACAACTGGTCAGCCAGCCAAACAAGGCGAGACCACGCTCAAACCACGGCGAGGAGAGATTGAAATACCACGCCCAGACCAGTACCAGCAACACGATGGCTGTGATGATACGTTTGCTTAATTCATTCACGCTGTATACTCATCTTGAAGCACTCGTCTTGAGCTGTGCGCTGGTCAGACCGTAGCGCCGCTCGCGGGCTTGATAGTTGCGGATGGCCTGTTGCAAATGCTGCTCTGAAAAGTCCGGCCACAGCACGTCGGTAAAATACAATTCGGCATAGGCGGCATCCCACAGGTGAAAGTTGGAAATACGCACCTCGCCACCGGTACGGATGAGTAGGTCCAGCGGTGCAATATCCTTGCACCACATGGCATCGCGGAAATGAGCTAAATCCAGTTTATCCAAGGCCTGCTGGGGGTTGGCCTGGCTGATGATGCGTTGCACGGTAGCTTTGACTGCCGCCAGAATTTCCTGTTGCCCACCATAGTTCAGACATAAAATCAGGTCGATACCGTGATTGTTGATGGTTTGCAGGCAAGCTTGTTGCACTGCCTTTTTTGCACTGCGAGGCAAGGGGGATATATCACCCAACACACGAAAACGCACATTGTTTCGCATCATGTCGGGCAGGCTTTTGGGTAATAAAATAGCCAGTAAACTCATCAGACCACGTACTTCGAGCTTGGGGCGGTTCCAGTTTTCGGTCGAAAAAGCGTACAAAGACAGTTGTTTAATGCCGTGCTCTTGTGCCCAGCCAACAATGTCACGGGCTATTTCCGCCCCTTTTTTATGGCCTTCCAAACGACCCTTGTTTTGTGCTTTGGCCCAGCGTCCGTTGCCATCCATGATAATGCCCACATGATGGGGAAATTTGGCAGTGGGATCCTTGGGCGACGGTTCCTTGATGCGTGAAAGCATCAGACAGTCAGGATATCGCTTTCTTTATGCTCGATGATTTTATCGGTTTCGGCAACGAAGCTATCGGTTATCTTCTGAATTTCATCTTGCTGGCGTTTGCTTTTATCTTCCGATAAACCATCATCTTTGACTTGTTTTTTGATTTGATCATTGGCATCACGGCGCACATTACGCAGCGATACCTTGGTTTTTTCGCCGGCTGCTTTGACTTGTTTTACCAGGTCTTTGCGTCGGTCTTCAGTTAATTCTGGCAAGATAATACGAATCACTTCGCCATCATTGGAAGGATTCAGGCCAAGGTCGGATTTCAGTATGGCTTTTTCAAGGTCAGCCAAAATTGTTTTTTCCCATGGTGTAATCAATAGCATACGAGGTTCGGGTACGGAAATATTGCCGATTTGAGATACGGGCACGTCCGATCCGTAATAGTTTACCCGCACATGATCGAGCAAGGCTGAATTGGCACGACCGGTGCGAATACTGGCCAGTTCCGATTTGAGCGCAGTGATCGATTTCTGCATTTTGCTTTGAGTGTCGCTAAACATTTAATTCTCCTGCACCAGTGTGCCAATGGCTTCGCCGGCAACGGCGCGTAACATTTGCCCCGGTATGGTGACATCAAAGATAACCAATGGCATCTGGTTGTCACGGCATAAGGACATGGCTGTTGCATCCATAACGCCCAAGCGCTTGGTCAGCGCTTCGGTAAAGGTGAGTGTGTCGTATTTGATGGCATCTGGATTTTTGACTGGATCTGAGGTGTAAACGCCATCGACTTTGGTGCCTTTGAGCACTGCATCAGCTTGAATCTCCATCGCCCGCAGGCTGGCTGCGGTGTCGGTGGTGAAATATGGGTTTCCTGTGCCAGCAGCAAAGATAAGAATGCGGCCTTTTTCCAGATGACGCACAGCACGGCGGCGGATATAGGGTTCGGCAACTTCTTTGATATGCAGGGCTGAAATGACGCGCACGGTAGCCCCATGCGACTCAATGGCATCTTGCAAGGCAATCGCATTCATCACGGTTGCCAGCATGCCCATATAATCAGCACTGGCCCGATCCATGCCGGAGGCAGTGCCGCTCATGCCGCGAAAGATATTGCCGCCGCCAATGACAATGGCCAGCTCAACGCCTGAGTTCTGAACTTCGATTAACTCAGCTGCCAAACGATTGATGGTTTCGACATCAACACCGAATGCTGTGTCACCCATCAATACTTCACCAGAAAGTTTTAGCATCACCCGCTTGTACGGGCGATGCTCGGAACGAACTCCAGAGGCCTCAGTCATCAACGATTATCCGCCTTGAATTTGCGCTGCTACTTCAGCTGCAAAATCTTCTTCTTTTTTCTCAATGCCTTCGCCGAGTTGGAAACGAGTCATCGATACCAGCTTGGCATCACCCAAAGCCTTGCCGACTTTTTTGTCGGTGTCCATAACGAAGTCCTGCTCCAGCAGACAAATTTCAGAATAGAATTTATTCAACTGACCGCTGACGATTTTATCAACAATCGCTTCCGGTTTGCCACTGGCAATGGCGCGTTCCGATAATACTGCGCGTTCACGTTCAACGGAATCGGCATCGACATCATCGCGAGCGATGAATTTCGGGTTTGCGGCAGCGACATGCATGGCTATGCCGCGTGCAAGATCAGCTTCGGTTGCGCCTTCAATGCCGATCAATACACCGATTTTACCGCCCGCATGCACATAGGAGGCTGCCGTGCCAGCGACTTCCGTGCGTGCAAAGCGACGGATGCTCATGTTTTCACCAATGGTGGAGATGAGCTGGGATAAGGCTTGCTCAACATTGTATTCGCTATCAAAAGTCAGCGCTTTCAATGCATCGACATCGGCAGGGTTCTCTTTCATGATCAATGCGGCAATGGCATTGACGAAACCTAAAAACTGATCGTTTTTACTCACGAAATCCGTTTCTGAATTGACTTCCAGTACGACACCGATATTGCCTTCGGATAGTGATACAACAATGCCTTCAGCAGCAATGCGGCCTGCTTTTTTGGAAGCCGCCGCGAGGCCTTTTTTGCGCAAGAAATCCACTGCATCGTCAATGTTTCCATCGCTTTCAGTCAATGCTTTTTTGCAATCCATCATGCCCGCGCCACTTAGTTCACGCAGTTTTTTTACATCTGCAGCAGTAATAGCCATTTAATTCTCCGTAATACGTTTTATATAGTGTGGTTTATGCTGCGGGCTCTTGTTCAATATCAACGGCCATGGCTTCAACGATGTCATCGCCATCTTCTGCATTTTCCAACTGCCATGCTTCAGCGCCTTCGAGCAGTGCATCGCCCACTTTGCTGCAAAACAAGCGTACAGCACGAATAG
>CAZKHV010000057.1:0-7162 GCA_964552605.1 uncultured Zetaproteobacteria bacterium
TAACTATAATAATCTGAGTAATCGATATTCCACATATTTTCTCCTATAGGTGGATCGTTATTCCATCATATTTCATATTAAGACTTAAAAGTGGAATGAACGGCACCATGCTAATATATCAGCCGTTGGTAACTCAAAGGGAGTCACGGATGCGTTCAATCAGCTTTGAACTGGAATAACCATCAACAAATGGAATCACCAGCACCTCGCCACCCGCATTGCGTACTTCACGGGCTCCGACAATATCATCCGGCTCGTAATCGCCGCCTTTAATCAAGATGTTCGGCATCAGTGCCGTGATAAGGTTTAAGGGCGTGTCTTCTGAAAAGGGGATGACCAGATCAACTGCACGCAAGCCCTGCAACATAATCATGCGATCATTCAAGGGATTGATCGGGCGTGAATTACCTTTTAAGCGGCGAATGGAATCATCATCGTTGAGTCCAATCAGCAGGATATCCCCAAAGGCAGCAGCTTTCTCCAGATAGTCGATGTGGCCGGGATGCAGTAAATCGAAACAACCATTGGTAAATACAATTTTCTTACCTTCTGATTTCCAAGTCTCTAGCTGAGCTAATGCCTGCTTCAATTCAAAAACAAAACTCACAAATGACCGGTGCGCATCATATCGATCACCGCTGTAACACCCGGAGTGCTGCGGGCAATTTCTTTGGCACGCTGACGTTCAACAAGCTTGTTTACGATGCCTTGCAAATAGACTTTGCCATTCACCGTTTCAACGTGAATTTTATAACCGGATACCAGTTTATCATTCCAAAACTGGCGTTTGATCCGGGTGGTGATCCATGTGTCTGACATCATGGAACTGATGTCCGGCGTACCAACCAGCAGTTGATTCTTTATATCGATCACACCTTTGACTTGTTTGGTGATATACATCGCCCGATCAATATGAGCGCGGCTGGGTAAATGTCCGATTAAGGCTGCATGCCCGTTAATAACTTCCACGCTCACCCAGCGCGAAGGCATATCACGTTCGGCAATCAGTAGGGCATCAATTTTGGAGGCGATGACCGTATCATCAAACTGTCGTCCGATACTACGTTCATCCTGAACACTGTTACCAACTGCAGCAGCACCACCCACGACTGCACTAGCCAGACAACCGGGCAAAGCCAGTGCAATAGAAATCAATGTAAAGAGTCGTAAGAAAGGCATAAAAGCTCCTGTATTTTTAATCGATGTGAGGCATGTGTTTATTTTATACAATCTCATCACCCAATGTTTCCAGTACCGCCGCAAAGAGTAAGGGAACAAGGATTTCATCGGGGCCGGATAACCAATAACCCGCCCCATTTGGTAGCGAGAGGCGATTCACCACATCGGTAATGGCGGAAGAGCTGGCGGCCGGATCAATGACCGCAGTGGTAACAGATTCAATGCTTTTGCCGACATTGCGTGCCGCATCCACCGCCTGCAACAAGACCCGTGGCATCACCACGCTGGAAGCAACATTGATCACCACACCATGGCTCGATGCAGCCATCATTCCGGCCAATAATCGAAAATCCTTAATACTGGTCACGCCCAACGATTCACCACGCGCCGCCGGATGAAAACAAAAGGCATCAGCGCCAATGGCAGGGTGTACGGAAACTGGCACACCATAGCGATATGCGGTGGCCAGAACAGAATGATCGAGATGTTCAAATGCAGAGGCATGCAAATGTTTGCCGACACTGTCTCCAATGCCGTTGTTTTCCAGCGCGCCAAAATTAATAGCATCGTTGATCAAACAGCCGGTTTCTTCGGTAATACAATAATGACCTTGACTGAGTTCGCGTTCAGGGGCGGTTACCGTACGTCCTAAAATTGCGATTTCGACATCCTGCTCCAGTGCTGCGCCGGTGAGCGCGAGGCCTGAAATAATTTTTTGTTCAATCAAACGACAAATGAGCGGCCCCAAACCAGAATCCAGAACATGGCCACCACAGGCAAGGATAATGGCGTTTTTATTGCGGTAGGCGGCAACAATGGCATCGCGCAAGTGGAACAAATCTCCGGCACAGCCTAAATTGGGCAGGCTGCAAAGAAAATCATTTAAGTTACTGCCAGCCTTGTAAGGGGCACCGAAATCTTTGCTGTCGCTATCCACTTTACGCTGCGCCAGTGGTACGGTTTTAAGTTTTTTTAACGATAATGGTTTGATCATCATGGCGTGCCTCCAAACATGCGTTTATCAATAAGGCTACACAGAATATGCAAGCAGGTGATATGCATTTCCTGAATTCGAGCCGTAGAAGCATGGGCAATATGCAGATGCTGGTGGACGTGTTCACTCTGTCCCAGCGCACCACCATCATGGCCACCGGTCAGGGCAATGGTTTTCATGCCAGTAGCTTGAGCGGCTGTCGCTGCCGCAACCACATTCTCCGAATTGCCACTGGTTGAAATCGCCAGCAGCACATCACCGGGGCGGCCCAGCGCTTCGACTTGACGGGAAAAGACTTGCGCAAAGGAGAAATCATTGGCGATGCTGGTGATCACCGACGCATCGTGAGTCAGTGCCACAGCGGCCAGTCCAGGCCGGTTTATTTCAAAACGATTGACCAGTTCAGCCGCAAAATGCTGCGCATCGGCAGCCGAGCCACCATTACCACAAGCCAGTATTTTTCCACCTTGTTGCAGGCAATCGATCATAATATTTGCAGCATTTAGCAGCGCATCGGGCAGATCGTTCATGCACTGTTGGCGCAATGCCAAGCCATCGGCAAACGCTTTTTGAATCAAGGCCTGTTGAATTACTGTTGGTTGGCAACTCACCGGATAATATCCTCCATATGCTCAATGTGGGGCGTAGCCCACTGCAATAAGCCGATTCTAGGGGTGATAATGATTAAATCAAAGCGGCATTGTAAATGCTGATAATCGGGATGATGACTTAACCATGTTTCAGCCGCCGATTGCAGTCGGGCACATTTATCGGCATGCACAGCCTGCAGGGCCGATTGACGGGTTTTGTGTGTTTTGACCTCCACAAAAATCACTAACTCACCGTGCCGGGCAATAATATCCAGTTCACCGCGTCCAAGCCGCACATTGCGCCCCAGAATACGATAGCCCCGATGCTGCAAATACCGGGCAGCACGATCTTCACCGGCCTGGCCTAAGCGTGTGCTCATGGGGCGTAGTGATTCAAGAGTTGCCGGTAATCAAGCCATAAACACGCGACTTGCTGATGCCCAGCATATTCGCCACTGCCTTGGCGCGAGCTGACGGAGGCAGCGCTTGCATGGCCGGGCTAGCCAGGGATTCGCTGATCTGCTGATCAGTCAACTCGAGCGCTTCATCGCTTGCAGGTCCGATCAGCAGGACGATTTCACCACGGGCTGGGTGTTGCTCAAAATGTTCGATCAATTCCATCGGCGTGCCATGAATAAACTCTTCAAACAATTTGGTTAATTCACGCGCCACGACAATTTCGCGTGTTGCAGCCATGCAGGCCTTAATATGTTTTAGGGTATCCAGCAGCCGACGAGGTGATTCCAACAAGACAGTCGTTTCATTGGAGCCCGTGATATGATTCAAGGCTTGCTGGCGGGCTTTACCACTGCGTGGCAAAAAACCGGCAAAACGAAAATGATCGGTCGGTAGCCCTGCCGCGCACAGTGCCGTTAATACACTGCTGGCACCTGGCAACGGCGTGATGCGTATGCCTTTGGCGCGCAAACCACGCACGAGTCGATAACCCGGGTCCGAAATCAAGGGCGTGCCTGCATCGGAGATCAGGGCAATATCCTCCCCCTGTTGCAAGCGCTTCAACAACCCATCGATCATGGCCGATTCATTGTGCTCATGTACCGCAATCATTGGCGTAGTAATACCATAGTGCTGCAACAGCTTGCGACTGTTACGGGTATCTTCAGCGCCAATGATGTGGACGTTCTTTAATGTTTCGACCGCCCGATAGGTGATATCGGATAGATTTCCGATAGGTGTGGCAACGACGAACAGTTGGCCGCATGTCGATTGATGTTTAGGCTGCGAATCCATGTTGTGGACACGTTATCTTCCGAACCCGCCGGCTGCAATGCCTATGATGCTATTGATCGCCATGAGTGCCTTGTTATTGCTCAGCGCCTGCCAGCCGAAAACTCCCAGCCATAGTGCTTTGCATCGCACGAAAGCACTTGCCAGTTCGGGGGATCACATGGCTCCCTCACCACAAAGTGCTGCTAAAATTCAAGCCTTGATGCAGCAGGCTAGGCATGGCGGCGATGCCAATACGATCATTCAACAGCTTGAAACATTGATGCAGGATGAATTGACCCCGATCCGTCAGGAAGCAAGCTTTCGTCGCGCCCAATTGATGTTGGAAAATAATATGTCGCAGGCTCGTGAACACATGCTGAGCGTCATGCAGGACTATAAAAACCATGCTCTGCTGCCTTATGCCCACCTCTGGTTGGCGCGCTGGTGGTTGCAGCGAGAAGAAAACGGTAAGGCCTTGGATCATTTGCGCCAAGCGCTGTTGCACCCGCGTTTGACCCGCGAATTGGCCGATGATGTCTTCGATATCGCCCCAGCAATGTTGCAATCTGCGGCAGAGGGCGAAGCGGTTGGATGGTTATTGGCGGCAGCTCAAATTGATCGTGCCGGACGCGATAGCTGGTTGCGCATGGCTGCTCGTCGTGCCTCCATGGTCAGCATCGAACAACACATGAGTAGTGCTTCATTGTCCAAGGATGTGTTGCCGGTCTTTGCGCTCTATGCCGGTCGCGCGCACTTGATGAACGGGGATGTTGCCGCTGTCGAAAAAATTGCCCAGTTATTATCCCGGTTGCTGCCCGGAAGTCCGGCCAGTCAACAGTTGCGAGCCTGGGCTGCCGGAGAAATAAGTGCTGCCACGATTGGTGTGATGTTACCCTTGAGTGGCAAATATGCCCGTTATGGTCAGCAGGCGTTGCGCGGTATTCGTCTGTCCCTGGCGGCTCTTGAGTTTGATAAATATATCACTTTACGGGTCGAAGATACGGCATCGCAGCCCGCCGGTGCAATTAAAGCTTACCGCCAATTGGCCAATGAATCGGTGAACATCATTGTCGGACCCCTTTTAGCCGATGCAACTGCAGCTATCATCCCCTATCTCAAGGCCACTATTCCGGTCATCAGTTTGACCGGTCGAACGCATTTGGCGCAACAATCCGAAGCCTTGTTTGTGCATACACTTTCGCCCCTGGCTCAAATCGATGTGATGGCCAACTATGCTTGGACACATCAGGCCAAACGCATGGTCGTAATTACAGCCGAGGGCGAGAGTCAGAAAGAAGCCGATATGTTCGCAGCCTCGTTTGAAGCCCTTGGTGGTGAAGTGCTCGAAAAACTGACATTGGAGCCCGGTGCGCTTGATTTTCGAAATCGTTTGCGTCAGCTGCGTTATGAAACCGATGATGATGTATTATTGGCTGAACTGGACGACGATTTAAATGTTTTTCTGCCAGAGATGGATATGGAAATCCGTATGCCGGTCAATTTTGATGCCATGTATCTGGCTTTGAACGGTCAGCAAATCGCTCTGCTGGCGGGTCAGCTGGCCTATGCCGATATTGCACACATCCCGCTTTATGGCAGCAGCCGTTGGCAGGATGGTCATTTGCTGGATGACCGGGGACGTTATTTGTCGCGGGCACGATTTGCCAGTTCAGATAGTTCAAATCTTGCCAACGATTCAAACAACGCCAATGTGGCGCAACAAATGAATCATGACGATCCGACTGTGCAGCGATTCAGGCTTGCCTACCGCGATACATGGGGCGATGAAAAGACTACTCCGTTGATTAGCCTAGCTTATGATAGCATGCGCATTGCCATGATTATGACCAGTCGTTTGGGCTTGGAAAAACAAGCCCTGTTCCGCGAATTAAGAGATCCGGAAGGTTTTCCTGCCATGACTGGCCATGTGCGTTTTGATGCTGCTGGCATAGGTCAAAAGCAACTGGATATTTTCAGCATTAAAAAGGGTAAAATTGTCCCGGCAGGATAAAGCATTGTCATCCGAGCCCTTATCACCTGAAACCTTGTTGGCGCGGCAACAATCATCGTCCCAAAACGGCACTCGATCATTGCAATGTGATTATTTGATTATTGGCAGCGGTGCAGCCGGTCTTTTGGCGGCCAGCAGGCTAGCTCAGCATGGATCGGTTATACTAGTCAACAAAGGCCGCTTTCAGGATTCCAGCACATGGAATGCACAGGGCGGTATTGCCGGAGTTACATCGGACAAGGATTCGATCGAATCGCATGTGCAGGACACCCTCGCTGCAGGAGTCGATTTATGCCATGAAGATGTCGTGCGCGCCACGGTTAAACATGGCCGCGTCATGATTGATGAGTTGATTGCTCTCGGCACCCGCTTTGATGAAACGGATGGTGCTTTGCATCTGACCAAAGAAGGTGGCCATAGCAGCAGGCGTGTGGCACATGTACAAGATGCTACCGGTCGGGCCATTGGTGAAGCATTGTTATCGCAAGTTGAGCCGCATGCCAATATCACACGTTTAGAGCAGCACACGGTCATTGATTTGATTACTTCAGCCCGTTTATCCCGCCCCGATGAGAATCGTTGTTTGGGCGCTTATGTGCTGAATCCGGCCGGTGATGTGCTGAGCATTGCAGCCCAACAAACTATTTTAGCCACCGGCGGCATTGGTAAAGTCTATCTTTACACCTCCAATCCACATGCTGCGACGGGCGACGGTATCGCCATGGCATGGCGGGCAGGATGTGCGGTGATGAATCTGGAGTTCATTCAGTTTCATCCCACCTGCTTGTTTCACCGCCAGGGCTCGAATATGTTGATTTCCGAAGCCATGCGCGGGGAAGGTGCTCATATTGTTGATGCCGAAGGGCGACGTTTTTTGTTTGATTATGATTCACGTGGCGAATTGGCTGCGCGCGATATTGTCGCGCGCGCGATTGACCATGAAATGAAAAAGCAGGGTGTGGACTGCATGTACCTTGATGCTCGCTGTATGGGCGAGGCGCTAATCAAGGAGCATTTCCCGAATATTCATCATCGTCTATTGGGTTTAAATTTGGACATGTTGCAGCAGCCGATTCCGATCGTGCCGGCAGCCCATTATAGTTGTGGCGGCATCCAAACCGACATACATGGCAAGACGGATATCGCAGGCTTGTATGC
>CAZKHV010000058.1:0-7085 GCA_964552605.1 uncultured Zetaproteobacteria bacterium
AGTTCCAAAGCAAGGGTCTGGCCGGATTCATTCAAAAGCCATACAAAATTGATGCCTTTCAACATCTGGCTCTGACTTGTTTTCAGAATAAGAAAACGCATTCCCCGCCAAGCTGAGTGGTATGTGATTTGCTCTTAACTCGCATTCAGACCCTCATTCAGAATTTCAACACCATTAACGAGGCACTATGAACGATACTATTTCAATCAAACAGCTATTGAAGGTGATGGTCGAAAAAGACGCATCGGATCTCTACTTGATGGCCGGTGCACCACCGGGTTACCGTATTGATGGTGTCATCCTGCGCCTGGGCGAGGAATCGATCAGTCCCGCTCGCATCGAACGCCTTTCAAGCGGTTTGATGAATGAAAAACAAAAAGCTGAATTTGCCATTGAAATGGAAATGAATCTCTCTGCCGCCATCGCAGGCGTAGGTCGCTTTCGGGTGAATATCTATCGTCAACGCGGCTCCGTTGGCATGGTCATTCGTCAAATCACCACGATCATCCCCTCTCTCGGCGATTTAAGCTTGCCCGAAATCTTCAAAGACATCGCCATGACCAAGCGCGGGCTCGTACTCATGGTTGGCGCTACCGGCTCCGGCAAATCCACATCTCTGGCTGCCTTGGTCGATTGGCGCAACAGCAATCAGGCCGGCCACATCATCACCATCGAAGATCCGGTCGAATTCATGCACAGCCACAAAAAATGTTTTGTTACCCAACGCGAAGTCGGCTCCGATACCGTATCGTTCCGTGCCGCACTGAAAAACACCTTACGCCAAGCGCCCGATGTCATTCTGCTGGGTGAAATTCGCGAACGTGAAACCATGGAACATGCCATCGCCTTTGCCGATACCGGTCATCTCGCCATGGCCACCCTGCACGCCAACAATGCCAATCAGGCGCTGGAACGCATTGTGAATTTTTTCCCGGAAGAGCTGCATCAGCAGGTATATATGAACCTGGCCATGAATCTGCGTGCTATTCTTTCGCAACGTCTGGTTAAAACAGTCGATGGCAAACGGATTGCAGCCATCGAAATCATGATCAACACACCACGCTTGTCCGATCAAATCCTCAAAGGTGATGTCGGTGGCATCAAAGAAACCATGGAGAACAGTGCTCAATATGGCATGCAAAGCTTCGATCAGGCTCTGTTTCAATTGTGGAAAAGTGGTAAAATTACAGATATCGAAGCACTGCGCAATGCCGATTCGACCAACAACCTACGCTTGAAAATGAAAATGGATTCCCTTGATTCATCAAGCAATACAAATAAAAACACCGATGATTCAACACACGATGACAACAACGAGGGTGATGGTCTGGAGTTATCCATTTAAACTGCGCCAAGTAAAAACATTGCCGCTTTCGCCACCAGCATAGTCACACTTTTTCTTTCCCCGCAAGATCAAAATGTTTAGTCTTTAGTCATGCCATCCATTGAAAAAATGCTCGCTTACAATCAAGCCTGGTCGGCCAAAGTAAAACAGGATTCACCGGACTTTTTCAAAACGATTGCGCACGCCCAATCACCTGAAATCTTGTGGATTGGCTGTTCCGACTCCCGTGTCGGACCCGATCAATTGGGCGGTTTACCGATGGGATCATTGTTTGTGCATCGCAATATTGCCAACATCTTTGCCACCAACGATCTAAACTCCTTAGCCGTGCTCGAATATGCCATTGATGAACTTAAAGTACCGAATATTGTTGTTTGCGGGCATTACGGCTGCGGTGGTATTCATGCAGCTTTGGAGCATAGCGGCGTACAACCCGTCGATTTATGGCTCGATCAAGTACGTTTTGTCTTCAATCGGCACGCCAACGAATTAAATCAACTACCCCGGGAACAACGTGCCAAGCGTTTGGCCGAACTTAATGTGGAAGCACAAGTGCATAATATCTGTCGCAATACCATCGTACGCGAAGCATGGAAACGTGGTCAGCAAGTCAGTGTGTTCGGATTAATCTTCGACATCCAGGATGGTTTGCTCAAACAACTCGGTATCGAGTTCCGAAGCTCTGACGAATGGCAGGCGTGTTATGGTGAAGCCTTCTCCGGCTGATTCTCTTCAGGGTTTATTCCAATGGCTCTATTCGATTAAAATCGATGCCATGAATTTCAATCGAACGCGCTTCCAAATCATCATCCACACAAGCAATCGCCACATGAATCACTGCATCCGATAACAGTGTTTTCGCCCGCTCAGCCCATTCAATCAAACAAATCCATGGTGGCTGAAAATAATCACGCACCCCGAGCATAGCAATTTCTTCGACATCATCGAGTCGATACCAATCCATATGCGCCACGCGACAACAAGGGGCATCGTATTCCTGAATGATTGAAAAGCTAGGGCTAGGCAGGGCTTCATCCACCACCCCCAAGGCGCGCATCACAGCCCGGCTAAACACACTTTTACCCGCTCCCAAGGAGCCCGATAAAGCCACCACATCACCTGCATGCATGTGTGCTGCAAGTTTGTTCGCGAGCGCTATAGTTTCTGCTTCATTACGACATAAAAACATCAACGACGTATCAATGATTGACCAGAGCCTTGATTACATCATGTTTGCAAATCAAGCCGACCATCGCATCGCCATCAAGTACGGGTAAATGGTGAATATGTTTATCACCCATAATGCTGGCGATATCATTCAAATCCTGATCCACCGTCACCGTTACCACATCAACCTGAACCAGATCACCCACTGTCATGGCCTGCATATTCGATAACTCTTGTTCAAATTTCGCTTCACCCAGCGGAATCACCATATCGAATAACGCAATCGCAGTCGGCACATGCAGGTTGCGCTGCTGATCAATCAAATCACTCTCTGTAATTACACCGAGTAAGCGTTGATCATCATCGACCACCAACATACCGGAGATATCTTCAGCCGCGAAACGCCGGACAATGGCATCAACCGATGTATCCATATGACAATGAGGCGGAGTAGCATTCATAATATCAGACGCAAGAACTTTGGAATATGGCATGACAGCCTCCTATGCATTCATCTGGCCTGCTGCATGAGCAGAGCACAGTATCCATCTATTATACGAACAAAACACCCGCACGTAAATCGATTACAAATCATCCGGCAATGCTCTTGCTGCGCAGGCAGCATGAAAGGGCGTTAAGCTTTGTGATATATCTCCGATCCTGTGCGTGCAAACTCTTCAGACTGCTCAGCCATACCCGCATCAATCGCTTCAAACGTTTCCATGCCGTGCTCTTTGGCGTAATCACGCACATCCTGGGTGATTTTCATCGAACAGAACTTCGGCCCGCACATGGAGCAGAAATGTGCCACCTTGGCAGAGTCTTTGGGCAAGGTTTCATCATGATAAGAACGCGCTGTATCGGGGTCGAGCGACAAATTAAACTGATCTTCCCAACGAAATTCAAAGCGCGCCTTGGAAAGCGCATCATCGCGCTGCTGCGCTCCCGGATGCCCTTTCGCCAAGTCTGCGGCATGAGCTGAAATTTTGTACGTAATCACACCGGTTTTCACATCATCACGATTGGGCAGTCCCAAATGCTCTTTCGGTGTCACATAACACAGCATCGCACAGCCATACCAACCGATCTGAGCGGCACCGATACCGGAGGTAATATGATCGTAACCCGGCGCAATATCGGTAGTCAACGGCCCAAGCGTGTAGAACGGCGCTTCATCGCAACAGTCCAACTGCAAGTCCATGTTTTCTTTAATCATCTGCATCGGCACATGGCCTGGGCCTTCAATCATGGTTTGAATATCATGTTTCCAGGCGATTTTGGTCAGCTCTCCGAGTGTCTTCAACTCACCCAGTTGCGCTTCATCATTGGCATCAGCAATCGAGCCGGGACGCAAACCATCACCGAGAGAGAAGGACACATCGTAGGCTTTCATGATGTCGCAAATATCTTCAAAATGAGTGTACAAGAAATTTTCCTGATGATGCGACAAACACCATTTGGCCATAATCGCGCCGCCACGCGATACAATGCCGGCCAATCTCTTCGCCGTCATCGGCACATAGCGTAGCAACACACCGGCATGAATGGTGAAATAATCTACCCCCTGCTCAGCCTGCTCAATCAAGGTATCACGGAATATTTCCCAGGTCAGATCTTCAGCCACACCATTGACCTTCTCCAGAGCCTGATAAATCGGCACCGTACCAATCGGCACAGCCGCGTTACGAATAATCCATTCGCGCGTTTCATGGATGTTTTTGCCGGTGGATAAATCCATGATCGTATCCGAGCCCCAACGGGTCGCCCAAGTCATTTTATCGACTTCTTCTTCAATCGATGATGAGAGTGCTGAATTACCAATATTACCATTGATCTTCACCAAAAAGTTACGCCCGATAATCATCGGTTCCAATTCAGGATGATTGATATTGGCCGGGATAATAGCCCGCCCGCGCGCCACTTCATCACGTACAAATTCCGGTGTAATCACACGTGGAATATTGGCTCCAAAGGATTGACCCGGATGCTGTTTGGTGATTTCACGCAAATGTTCACGTTTCTGATTCTCACGAATCGCCACGAATTCCATTTCAGGTGTAATCACACCCTGACGGGCATAATGCATCTGCGACACATTCTTGCCGGCACGCGCTTTACGCGGCTGTTTAACATGTTCAAAACGCAAATGATTTAAACTCTCATCATCGCGACGCTCATTGCCATAGACGGAGGAAAGACCAGTTAATGGCGCTGTGTCATCGCGCTCTTCAATCCAGCCTGTACGCACATCCGGCAAGCCTGTCTGCAAATCAAGTTCAACATCCGGGTCGGTATAAGGCCCAGACGTATCGTACACCAGAATCGGAGCATTCTCTTCGACTCCTTCGCTCATTTCAGTCGGAGAAAGCGTGATTTCACGCATTGGAACCTTGATATCAGGCCGCGACCCTTCGATATAGATCTTACGCGAATTCGGCAATGGTTGCTGTGCATCAAAGCTATTGTTTGGGATGTCTGTGCCCAATTCTGCGTTACTGGCTTGTGTTGTCATTATTCCTCCGAAGAAACCGCTCCAATAAGCGGAGCCGTACTATAACCAAGTCACACAGTAGGGCATAGCAACTGTATCTCAAACAGACTAAAGGCTTGCGATTTATATACCCATAAATATTGTATGATTCTATTAGAATTAACCCGCAAACCAAGAGCAATGATGGAAGATATGAGCAGAAGTGCCATTACTATTGCATTTATTATTGTGCAATTATGAGCAAACCATTTGCTATCAATGATCTGCATAAGTTAATTGATACATTACACAAAAACTTCATACCATTGCACTTACAACTTGAATGCTAGATATGAATCGCTTTATCATCCGAATCCAATACGGACTCGTGGATCATTTCAGATAGCGTCGGATGCGGGAACATATGGTGGGCCAATTCCGCTTCGGTGGTTTCCAGAGTCTTGGCGACACCGAGCGAAACAATCATTTCTGTGGCTTCAGCGCCAACGATATGCGCGCCGAGCAATTCACCGGTTTCAGCGTGGAAAATGGTCTTCACCATGCCTTCGGTTTCCGCCAAGCCCATGGCTTTACCATTGGTGGCATACGACATACGCCCGACTTTGTACGGGATACCTTCCTCTTTACAGGCGTTTTCCGTTTTACCGCATGAGCCCACCTGTGGCTGGCAATAAGTACAGCCCGGCACATTGCCATAATCCACCGCATGCGGAGACTTTCCAGCAATCGCTTCCACGCAGACGATTCCTTCATGGCTGGCCACATGCGCCAGTGCCGGTGCACCGACAACATCACCAATAGCATAAATACCAGCATGATCGGTGCGATACCAATCATCGACTTCAATTGCATTGCGTTCGATGTTCATGGACGTGTTTTCAGCACCGATTGCATCGGTATTACCGATCACACCCACAGCGACCAGACAGACATCCCCTTCGATACTGGTTTTCTTACCCTTGGCTTCATATTCAACCACGGCTTTACCATCGATGTTTTTGGCCGATGACACCATCGCAGCCGTAATGATATTGATCTTCTGCTTTTTAAACGAACGCGCCACGACTTTGGAAATCTCATGGTCTTCAAGTGGTAGAATTTGATCAGCCGCTTCAATGACTGTCACTTCAGAGCCCATGGCATTATAAAAGTATGCGAATTCCATACCGATTGCGCCCGAACCAATCACCACCAACTTCTTCGGTAAGAATTTTGGATCAAGCGCCTGCTTGTACGTAATAATCACTTCATTATCGACATCCATGCCTGGAAAGGCACGTGCGCGCGCACCGGTCGCCACAATCACATGTTTGGCGGTGACCTGTTTGCTCTCGCCATCGGCAGCTTTAACCATGAGTCGATTACCCGCCTCAAAGGAGGCAAAGCCATCAATATGTTCAATCTTGTTTTTCTTAAACAGGAATCCGATGCCACCATTCAACTTGGCCGAAATAGCACGCGAACGCGCCACTGCTTTTTTCAGATCCGGATTGGCTTTTGTTACACCAAGCCCCAACGCATCACCACTATGTTCGATGATATTGATCACTTCAGCAGTCCGTAACAAGGCCTTGGTCGGGATACAACCCCAGTTCAAACAAATACCACCCAAATGGGTCGATTCGATACAGGCCACGTTCAAGCCCAACTGTGCAGCACGAATAGCAGCCACATAACCACCGGGGCCCGCGCCAATCACCACCACATCGTATTCACCATCGGCATTGAATACACCGGATGTTTTGAGATTCAACACATCCACATCTTCATCGGATGCCGGGGTGGTTTCAGCCACTGCATCTGCAACTGTTGCCGTCACCTGCTCAACCGCCTCTTCAACCGCTTCAGTTACTGGAGCTGCTTCCACCAGACTTTCCGGCGCATAATCATCCGCGACTTCTTCATCATCTTCGGCAATGACTGCAATAGCCGACCCCACTGGCACGACGGAGCCTGCCGGTGCGATGATTTTGTGCAACACACCTTCATCAACCACTTCCATTTCCATGGTCGCTTTGTCGGTTTCAATTTCCGCCATCACTTCACCGGAAACCAGTTCATCGCCCTCCTTCTTCAACCAGC
>CAZKHV010000059.1:0-7079 GCA_964552605.1 uncultured Zetaproteobacteria bacterium
TCCGGTCAAACGGTGCTGGCAGCACGGCAAACGCATGTTGGTTGAACTCGAAGGTATCAACGATTGCAACCGGGCAGAAACATTCAAGGGTCTGAAAATCTGGATTTCGACATCGGAAGTCGACACTGACGAGGATGAATACCTCTGGGAAGAATTGGTCGGTTGTATGGTGTTGCGTCATGATAATGATGCAGTACTCGGTACGGTTAGCGCTTTGGAAGAATACGGGGCGCAGGATAATCTGGTGGTGTGTAGTCCTGATGATGCAGAAATACAGGGTGAATGGTTGATTCCGTTTACCGAACAGACGGTGATCGGTGTTGATCTCGAAGAGGGGATTATTGTCGTCGATTTGCCGGATGGGATGGATGTATGTTTCACGCCCAAATTCTGACCTTATTTCCTGAGTTTTTTGATTCACCTTTATCCTGCTCCATTCCTAAACGCGCCATTGAAGCGGGTCTTGTTTGTGTTGAACCGATTCAGATTCGCGATTTTGCTACCGATAAACATCACAAGGTGGATGATTCGCCTTATGGTGGTGGTCCGGGCATGCTGATGAAGCCTGCGCCTGTGGTGGCCGCTATTCGTGCCGCACGTGAGAAACAGCCGGATACACATGTGATCATGCTCACCCCTTCGGGTACACGGTTTACCCAGGCCAAGGCGTTGGAGTTTACCAAGAAAGCGGGCATTACACTGCTCTGTGGCCGTTATGAAGGCTTTGATGAACGCATCTGCGATTATGTTGATGAAGAAATATCGCTGGGTGATTATGTGATGTCCGGCGGTGAGCCTGCGGCGTTAAGTGTACTCGATGCTGTGATTCGTTTGTTGCCCGGTGTGCTTGGTAGTCCGGAATCGGCGGTGCTCGATTCGTTTACGGAAGATGGCATTCTTGATTGGCCGCATTATACCCGCCCTGTTGAATTTGAAGGCAAACAGGTGCCGGATGTATTACTCTCCGGCAATCATGCAAAAATCGATCAATGGCGTAAGCAACAAGCTTTATTACGCAGTCAACAACGCGATTGATGGCACTGCGTTTGCAGTGATTACACGCGCCCCAAACGCATCGCAAAATCTTCCTGGAAAACGGCATAGGGCAGGGCGGTTTCGTAATCGATGAGATCATGCTCGACCAATTGTTGCAGATGTTGATCAAAGCTTTGTGAGCCGTAGAGATGATGGCCTTCTTCCATGGCGCGTGGAATATCACCCCATTGTGAGGGATCGAGAATAAAATGCCGGATGATGGCGTTTTTGATCATGATTTCTTGTGCTACAATGCGTTTCTTGCCGCTTTTCATCGGAATGAGTTTTTGTACGACAATGGCACGTAAATTCTCGGATAAACGTTCGCGCAAACCGGTTTGCTCATCTTGCCCAAAGGCCGCCATGATGCGTTGCATGGTGCCGACAGCAGTGGTGGCGTGCACGGTAGCGACGACCAAATGACCTGTTTCGGCAGCTTCCAAAGCCAATTGAATTTCTTCACGACCACGGACTTCACCGGCGACAATAATATCCGGTGTTTCGCGCAAGGCATCAATTAAACCCTGTTTGTAGCTGCAGACATCGGTACCGATTTCGCGTTGGCTGACCGTTCCCTTATGTTGGGTGCTGTAGCGGAATTCGATGGGGTCTTCCAGGGTAACCGCATGTACAGGGCGCTGCTGGATGATGTGATTTAATAAGGCTGCCTGAGAGGTGCTTTTACCCGAACCTGCTGCACCGGCGAAGAGAATAATGCCATTGCGATAATGGCTGATGTCTTCAAAAATAGCGGGTAAACGCAGTTGCTCAAAGCCTGGAATAGTCTGCGGGATCAGGCGGGCAACAATGCCGAAGTTGTTGTTGGTGCGCAGTACATGAATGCGGAAATGACAGGCGTTTTGCAGGCTATAGTGAAAATCCAGATGATTGATTGTTTCGATTGCCGATTCAGCTGCATGGTGGCGCGACAAATGCTGTACCATGGCAATGCTTTGCTCGCGAGTTGGCGGACTCACTTTCGATTGTGGAATGGTGACGATATCACCACCGATACGCATGCGAATACGATCTCCGGTGCGGACAATTAAATCCGAAGCAGCATGTTTGTTGGCCAGTAATAATAAATCATCAATGAGGGCTCGTGACTGTGGCATGATGTTTTAACCTTTAAAGGGCTTTAGATCTTTAAATCAACGGCATCAATGGAGCCTGAAAGTCGCCCCATATCGCTGATGTCACCACCGGAATCTTTGAGATTCACCATCTTGATTTGCAATCGTAGATTATTGACGGAATCGGCATGGCGCAGTGCTTCATCTTCGGTGATCACACCCTGCATCCATAACTCGTGTAGTGCCTGGTCAAAGGTCTGCATGCCATAGGTTTTACCGCTGGCCATGCTTTCCTTGATCTCTGTAATGGCCCATTTGCCGATTAAATCCGCAATGCGCGGTGTATTGATGAGAATCTCAATGGCGGGGATACGTTTTTCATCCGGTGTTTTGACCAGTCGCTGTGATAATACTGCTTTTAAATTCATGGCCAGATTCAGGCCGACTTGCGGATGCATCTCTTCGGGAAAGAAATTGATGATGCGCTCCAAAGCTTGATTGGCATTGTTGGCATGCAGGGTGGCCAGACACAAATGTCCGGTTTCAGCAAATTCCAAAGCATGTTCCATGGTTTCACGATCACGGATTTCGCCAATCAAAATAACATCGGGGGCTTGCCGCAGGGTGTTTTTTAAAGCCGTTTGATATTCCAATGTGTCGGTGCCGACTTCGCGTTGAGTGATCACGCACTTTTTGTGGGCATGGATAAACTCAATCGGATCTTCAATCGAAATGATATGACCGGCCTGATTGCTGTTGCGCCAATCAATCATGGCAGCCAATGAGGTGGATTTACCGCAACCGGTAGCGCCGACCATTAACACCAAGCCGCGAGCTTGCATGGATATATCCTGAAAGATTTCAGGTAAGCCGAGCCCTTCAAGCGTTGGGATTTCCAGATTCACCTTGCGAATAACCATGCCGATGTGACCGCGCTGGCGGAATACATTGACACGAAAACGCCCGACTGCATCAAAGGATAGAGCCAGATTCATTTCATAATCGCTTGCAAATGCAGCTTTTTGACGTTCATTCATGGTTGAGTTGGCCAGCCGTTCGCATTGTGCTGCTGTTAAGGCCGGTTGCTTTAAAGTGCGCACCTGCCCGTTGATGCGATAGGAGGGTGGCATACCGACGGTGATGTACAGGTCGGATGCATCTTGCTTGTTCATGACAGACAATAGCTGTTTAATGGATTGATGCTGAGTTTCAGTGTCTTTCATGTAGTGCTCCAACGCGTTGTTTCAAAGAATGCCAGGATTCAAATGGATAATGCAAAATATGGCCAGTGTTTAAACGACACCACCACCAAACAATTGTTTGTTACTGGCTTTTTCCATGGCGGCTTGTACGGTTATTTTGCGGGATTTCACCAGTTGTTGCAGATGCGAATCCAGCGTTTGCATGCCATCACGGGCAGATGTTTGCATGACCGATACCATTTGGGCGATTTTATTTTCGCGAATCAGGTTTCGTACCGCCGGTGTACCGAGCATGACTTCATGGGCTGCAACACGTCCTTGTCCATCGGCCGTTTTAATCAGGGTTTGTGAAATAACGGCTCGAATGGATTCGGAAAGCATGGATCGTACCATTTCTTTTTCAGCCGCAGGAAAGACATCAACCACGCGATCGATAGTTTTAGGGGCGGAAGAGGTGTGCAGGGTAGCGAATACCATGTGGCCTGTTTCAGCCGCCGTGAGAGCCAGACGAATGGTTTCCAGATCGCGTAATTCCCCGACTAAAATGACATCCGGGTCTTCGCGCAAAGCGCTTTTTAGGGCATTGGCAAAGGAATGGGTATGCGGGCCGAGTTCACGTTGGGAGATCAAACTTTTTTTGGAGTGGTGAACAAATTCGATGGGGTCTTCGATAGTCAGAATATGGCCGCGCTCGGTTTCATTGCGATGATCAACCATGGCTGCCAGCGTGGTTGATTTACCTGATCCCGTAGGGCCTGTAACCAGACAAATGCCGCGCGGCATCATGGCAATATCACGGAATATTTGCGGGCAATTCAATTGATCCAGAGTTAACACTTCATTTGGAATGACACGGAAGACAGCCCCCATGCCACGATGTTGCTCAAATAAATTCACACGAAAACGGGCGATATCTCCGAGTGAAAATGAAAAATCGATTTCCATGTGTTCTTCGAAGGTTTTGCGTTGGCCGTCGTTCATGATGTCATACACCATGGCTTGAATCTCACGCCGATCAATTTCCGGCATTTTGATGCGTGTCATATCGCCATTGATACGGATCATCGGTGGTTCACCGGCGGATAAATGCAAATCCGAGGCTTTGTTTTTAACGGTGAAGGCAAGTAATTCGGATACTTCCATAGTGGCTCCAATGCGTTTGTGATGATTTGTATTCAATAAGTAATCTATATAAGCCCAGCCTAAAAGGGCAGCATCGCTGTCGCAAGTTTGAAACTATGTTCAATGTATCATTACGATCCATGAGGGTGTTGCAGGGAGATAAGCAGATGGTGTCGAATTGTTTGGAAACACAGAATAAGCGTTTGTTAAAAGCGTTGGAAATCAGCCATCTAATTGCAGGGGAATTTAAACTACCGTTGCTACTCAAACAGATTATGAAATATACCCGCTCCATCATGGATGCCGAGGCCTGTTCGTTATTCCTGCTCGATGAGCAGAGTGATGAACTGGTATTCAACGTGTGTTCGGGAGAAAAAGAGGCACAGCTCAAAGAAATTTGCCGTTTGCCAATGGGTGAAGGGATTGCTGGCTGGTGTGCACAGCGCGGTGAAACCGTGCGTGTTGATGATGTCTATGCCGATGCACATTTTGAGAAAGAATTTGATCGCCAAACACATTTTGTTACACGCAATATGATTTCTCTACCGCTGTTTGTGCATCATAAACTGATAGGCGTGTGTCAGGTTATTAATTGCCAACATGGCCTTTTTTCCACTGCGGATCAGCAATTGCTGGAAGCGATGGTGCCGATGATGGCCATTGCCATTGATAATGCGCGTGCTCACCAGCAGTTGCTTGAGGCAGAGATTTTTCAGCATGATATGGTCTTGGCTAAATCGATTCAGGACTCATTCTTGCCCGATGTGCTGCCTCATGTCGCAGGTTTTCAGTCATGCTTTTATATGAGCAGTGCCTTTGATGTGGGTGGTGATTTTTACGATGCGATTCCAATGCCGGATGCTCGCATGGCTTATGTGGTGGGGGATATATCGGGTAAAGGCGTTTCTGCTGCCATGTTGATGTCCAGTGTGTTGAGTGATTTGCGATTGGAGTTGTCGTTTGGCGGTAGTGCGAGTGAGATTCTCAATCGATTTAATGTGGCGCTGTGTAAGAAAGTACAGAAAGGCATGTTTGTGAGTATGATTCTGATGATTTTGCATCCGCAAACGCGGCAGCTGGAAGTTGCCAATGCAGGGCATTTGCCCCCCATTCATTTGCATCAGGGGCGAGTCTGGCAACACAGTGAAGCTTCCGGCCCTCCGGCTGGCATCCTGTCGATGATTCAATATGAAACAGAAACAGTCCGCCTGGCTGAAGGTGAAATGCTATTGCTGTACACCGATGGCATCCCTGACGCACGTCATGTGAACGATGAGATGGTTGGCATGGATCGCTTGTTGTTATGGCTCGATGATGCACCTGCCGATGCCGCCGACTGTATCGCTTATCTTAAACAACGAATTGATGCTTTTACAGCCGATGCAACGCAGAGCGATGATTTGACTATGTTCGTGTTGCAAGCCGATCAGGCCGCTGGTCAGCAAGGGTGATCGGCTTTAGATGACTTTTGAAAAGCTGTTTCCCTCTTTTTTCTTTTGCAGGTATTCATCAAAAACCATGGCAATATTGCGAATCAGCAAGCGGCCTGCGGGTAAGACGGTTAAACCATCATCGCGCAGTTCAATCAGCTGATCGTCAGCCATTTCCTGCAAGTCAGCCAGGCCATCGGAAAAATGTTGTTTGAAATCAATGTTGAATTCCATTTCAAAGTGTTTGTAACTCAAGGAAAAATCACACATCAGACGCATAATCACCTGACGGCGCAGATGATCTTCATCGGATAAGATGTAGCCTCGGAATACTGGGAATTCATTCTGATCCACACATGCGCTGTATTGATCCATTACTTTTTCATTTTGGAAAAAACCGCCACCGATATAACCGATCGATGTAATACCTAAACCAATCAAATCACATTCAGCCTGGGTGCTATAACCTTGAAAATTACGATATAATTTACCTTCGCGCTGAGCAATGGTCAGCTCATCGTCGGGCTTGGCAAAATGATCCATGCCGATGAATACATAACCGGCAGCCAGCAGGGTATTGATGCTGTGTTCCAGAATATTCAGTTTTTCCTGCGGGCTTGGGATAGCCGCCTCATCAATACGGCGCTGCGGCATGAACATTTTGGGTAAATGCGCATAGTTGAACAGGGCGATTCGATCCGGACTAAACTCGATAATAGTTTTCAGGGTCGCATCAAAGGTTTCCACCGTCTGATGTGGCAGGCCATACATCAAATCGATATTCATTGATTCAAAGCCGTGTTCACGGGCTTCATTCAACACACGCAGCGTTTCTTCTTTGCTTTGAATGCGGTTGACTGCCTTTTGCACAATTGGATCAAAATCTTGCACACCCATGCTCATACGATTCAAGCCAATTTCTTCCAGCACGGAAACAGTGTTTTCATCGCATTCACGCGGATCAATTTCAATGCTGAATTCACCATCATTCTTGGCGACAAACTGAAAACGAGAACGCAGCTTGGCCATGATGCTGCGCATCTGATCGTTGTTCATAAATGTAGGTGTGCCGCCACCAAAATGCAGCTGCGTGACCGGACGTTGGCAATCGTTGCCAGAGTTATCTTTCAGGCTATCGGCGACGCGGTCGATTTCTTTCAGTAGCAGTTCCAGATAAGGCTCGGCACGATGATATTGTTTGGTGACAATCTTGTTGC
>CAZKHV010000060.1:0-7052 GCA_964552605.1 uncultured Zetaproteobacteria bacterium
CAGCCTCAGTATCGGAATGATGGCCGCGCTTCTCATCGAACACTCGAAAACGCACCAATTCAAAATGGCGTTTAAAACGTCGCATCGAACGGCGTAGAAGCAACTGAAACGATGCATCTGCGCCTTCAAAGGCGTAACCACTGGCTTCGAGGCTTTTAATCTTTTGCAACGCTTCGGCAATGGCCGGATCATCCGGATGCAGTTCAACATCAGGCTCCAGTTGCTTCAATTTACTCAGAATATTGCTGCGCCCAGCCTGATCCGAGACCAGAATACGCGGCGCATTGCCCACCAAAACCGGATCAATATGTTCATACAAATCACTCTGTTTGCGAATCGCCGAGACATGAATACCACCCTTATGCGCAAAGGCATTCTGACCGACAAAAGGTTGGTGCAGCCACGGTAGGCGATTGGCCATTTCATTAACGAATTGCGACAAGGGTGAAAGCTGCGCCAAACGATCCGGCGACACACCGCAATCCGCCCCTACTTTCAATTGCAGCACAGGAATAATCGATATTAAGTTGGTATTACCACAGCGCTCGCCAATACCATTGATTGTACCCTGCACATGACTGGCTCCGGCACGCACTGCTGCCACCGAATTGGCCACACTCATTTCACAATCGTTATGCGCATGAATGCCCAGCACCTGATGCGGTAAGTGTTTTTTCACCCGTGACACCGCATCAAAAACGGGGAAGGGAATCGAACCACCATTGGTATCGCACAACACCACCGCATCGGCACCAGCTTCAGAAGCCGCTTCGATCACACTCAGTGCATACGCTTCATTGGCTGCGAAACCATCAAAAAAATGTTCCGCATCGAAGAATACCGTATCGAAATGTTGTTTGAGAAAGGCTACCGATTCACCTACCAGCGCGAGGTTTTCCTGCAGAGAAATACCCAGCGCCTTGGTTACATGGATATCCCAACTCTTGCCAAAGATGCACGCCGCATCGGCTCCACTATCCAGTAAACGGTTCAAACCGCGATCATCAGCTACCGCTTGTCCGGGTCGTGCGGTGCAACCAAACGCCACCAATTTACTGCCCGATGACCAATCACGCGCTTTCATTTGTTCAAAAAACTGATCGTCTTTCGGACTCGCGCCCGGCCAGCCACCTTCAATCCAATCCATGCCGAAATCAGCCAATCGATTGGCAATGCGTATTTTATCTTCAACAGAGAAACTGATGCCAGCCGTCTGAGCTCCATCGCGCAGGGTGGTATCAAACAGCTCCACCCGTACAGGCGGCGCTTTACGCGCATCGACATCGGCATTAAATTGGTCAATTATCATTGAAGCGGCATTTTACCCCTGCCAATCAAAATTGATACCGCTTCATACCGATTCAACCCTGTCTTGCAGCTAAGGCCGGACATGGACGTTAAATAAACGCTCATGCTCTTCTAAAGCATACCGATCCGTCATGCCGGCAATGTAGTCGGCTATAATTCGAGCCAAGCGGCTTTCAGGCAATGAAGCCACAGCCTTAGCTTCAAGCATTTCATGCTGTTGGTTTTCCGGCAACATGGCTGGGTTCTGAATATAAACATCAAAAATATCTTTCAGCACCCGCTCGGCTTTATTGGCCATGCGGGCAACACGATAATGACGGTACATGTTTTTATACAAAAACTTCTTCATTTCACCGTTCATGTGGCGCACCGGCTTGGAAAACCCTACCAGCGCCATACCTGCTGCTCGCACATCGGAAAAGCTATCAACCTGCGCATCTTGAATGCGTCGAGACGTTTCTTTAATCACATCGACAATGAGAAAATTAATCATATGACGCACGGTTTCGTTGACTTTCAAACGTTCAATCACATTGGGAAACTCAAGCTCCACTTCAGCATAAAAACGTCCGAATAAAGCCAGTCCCTTCAAATCTTCAATCGATAACATGCCCGCCCGATAACCGTCATCAATATCATGATTGTTATAGGCAATTTCATCGGCCAGGTTACCAATCTGAGCCTCCAATGCAGGTTGTTCATGCAAGTTGAAATGACTCAAATCGCTGTTTTTCGGTGTATCATACGTCGAATGGTGTTTGACGATGCCTTCACGTGTTTCGTAACTGAGATTCAAGCCGGTAAACGCGGCATATTTATGCTCCAGCTCTTCGACAATGCGCAACGACTGACGGTTGTGTTCAAAGCCTCCATAGGGCTGCATCACCGCATTGAGCGCATCCTGACCGGAATGACCAAAAGGTGTGTGTCCCAAATCATGTGCCAGCGCAACCGCTTCGGCCAAATCTTCATGCAAGCGCATGGAACGACAAATCGAGCGGGCAATCTGCGCCACCTCAATCGAATGGGTCAAGCGGGTACGATAATGATCACCCTCATGATTAACAAAAACTTGTGTTTTGTACTCCAGACGACGAAAAGCCGTTGAATGAATGATGCGATCACGATCACGCTGATAAGGGTTACGATGCGGTGATTCCGGCTCATCATGCACTCGCCCACGCGAATGATGCGCCCGGCAGGCATAGGTCGCCAAGGATGATTCGTACGACTGTTCAGGCATACCTGTCACCCAGCCCCATTCATAATAAACTCGGTGTGAACAGCCAATGACGAATCACGCCGAAGCCATCAAGGTTAATGCTTCCAAAGCCGCTCGACGCGGATCATCCGCCTGCAAGATGGGGCGACCAACCACCAGATAATCGGAACCCGCAGAAATCGCCATGGCGGGATCGGCAACTCGTTTTTGATCCTGCACATCCTGGCCACCCCAACGAATACCCGGCGTTACGGTAAAAAAGTCGGAGCCACAACACGCTTTGATCGCAGCCACTTCAAATACACTGCACACCACGCCATCCAAACCGGCATCCTGTGCCATCTTGGCTCGCTCCAGTGCAACCACCCTAGCCTGCTCTTTGGGCATGGTATCACTGGTCAACACAGTCACCGCAATCAGGCTCATGTCTGGAAATGATGCCGCAGCTTTAGCCGCAGCCGTCAACATCGCAGAGCCGCCACCGGCATGGACATTGATCATGTTCACACCAAGCCCACCCGCACTCTCAACAGCCTGTGCCACCGTATTGGGGATATCATGAAATTTCAGATCGAGAAACAGTCGATGCGATTGATTCAACTCACGCAGCAAAGCAGGCCCTTCGGCCACAAACAGTCGCAAACCGACTTTCAACCAGCCCACCGAATCACCGAGCCTATCCCGCATAACTAAAGCAGCATCGCGATTATCAACATCCAGTGCCACCATCAAACGATTCCACATACTAAACCTTCTCCTCAGCTTTAGGGTGCAGCGTGCCCCACGAATGGCACTGCGGGCATTGCCAACGCACTTCCACCACTTCCACACCACATTGCTCACAAACATAGTTTTTCGCGGTCTTTCGCCACTGCCGTGCAAAACCGGTATGCACATCATCTTCCCTACCCAACACCGCATTCAAACGCAACGATTCACGCAGCGATTGCGGTGCAAAGGCCAGCTCATCACAAAGCGCTTGAGCTTCGGGAATACTATGATATTGAGCCAAGGCTTCGATCCATGCCAAAATCAATTCGGCATCATGGCTCGCCAGCCACAACTCGCGCAACACACTCAATCCCTTTGTTTGATAAAAGGTTTGATGTTGCAATAAGGATGGAATCACCAGAGGGAAATGCTCGCGTGCCTGTTGCCACAATGCTTTCACTCCTTCAACAGCCGCATCCATATCCTGCTGCTGTAAGGCAAGATCAATCTCCACAATACGAGCTGGCGCACAGGCTGAATCGAGTTCCAACGCTCTGGCCGCATCGATAGATGCGCCATCCATATCAGCCTTCTCATAACGCTGCCGTGCGACTTCAGCAAATAAATAAGCCCGGTGTGAACCGTAGGATTCATCCCGCACCCGCTCCAAGCGGGATAACAGATCCTCGGCCAGCAGCCATTCACTGCTCTGCTCACGAATTCTCAAACAAGCCTCTAAAGCAGCGCCATGATCGGACTGAATATCAAGCGCCTTCTGATACTGCACCAAGGCCCGATCCAACAAACCACCGGTCTGAAAATCAACCGCCAACGCCACATGCGCCTGCAAATGGATCGATTGCGGCAAATCAGGACGTGCCAATAAATTCTGATGGATACGCACAGCACGACCAATTTCGCCGCGTGAACGAAACATTTCACCGAGCGCCATATACACATCGGCCGCTTCCGAACGCAGTCGTGCCACCTGCACCATTTCCTGTAAAGCCCGATCCGGCTCATCGGAAAGCAAATAATTGATACCCCGCAACAGCGGTGAAATGCGCGCATCTTCTTCCGACTCAGGCTCACGCTCTTGCTGAATCGGGCGCAACACCAAGGCCACCAACACCACCAGTGCAAGGGCAGTAATGGCCAGCAATAATGTATTCATACGTCGTCTTGCAGCGGAATATTTCTCAGATTATCCACTTCCCGTTGCAATCGTTCATGTTCCGCTTTGAGCCAGGTGATTTCCTGTTTGTGTTTGCGTCTGGAAAAACTCAAAGCCAGCACTCCACCAACAAAACCCAACATAAAAGCAATAAACACCGGTATATAAATCGGAATATGTGAACTGCTCACACCGAGAAAATGAATCTGAACCGGCAACAAATTAGCCATGGCAAACATCGTGGCAAACGATGTCAACACAATCACCAACAGAATGTTGATCCAGTTTACAGAATTGAATCCTTGCATGGCGTTTAGTCAGCTCGTCTAATCAGCTTTCGACGGGACTATCCACCCGTTCACGCAGCTCTTTTCCGGGCTTAAAATGTGGCACGATTTTAGCCGGAACCATGACCGATGCACCTGTCTTCGGGTTCCGACCCAAACGCGCATTGCGCTGTTTGGTGGTAAAGCTACCGAAACCACGCAATTCAACATGATCACCCGTGGACAACGCATCACCAATGACAGCAAAAATTGTATTCACCACCACTTCAGCTTCTCGGCGTGTAATGCCTTCCTGCCTTTCAGTAATCATTTCAACCAATTCAGATTTCGTCATTACACCCTCCACAGATGACTAGCATAGACCATCACCACCTATTCGCAAGCCACCAACTAGGCTTTTTTCTTCTTGCTCTTGGCTGGTTTCTCCGCCACTTGATCCAACTTCAAACCTAGCAATGCCAAGGCCAAGGCCGATGGTGTGGATTCAGCCGCATTTTGTTGCGAATAACTACGCACCGCATCACGCTCTTCATCACGCAGTTGCTGACTGATCGATAAACTCACCTGCCTGCGTTTACGATTCACATCGATGATTTTCGCTTCGACTTCATCACCCACTTTTAGATCGGCATCTTCACGCGGCACTTCACGACGTGCCAAAAAGGCGTGTACGCCTTCAGCTACTTCAACAATCGCACCACCCTGATTGAGTTCACTGACTTTACCATTGACACTGTCACCACGTTTCACACCGGCTAAAAATACTTCAAACGGATCACCGGAGAGCTGTTTAATACCCAACGAGATACGCTGTTGAGCCACATCCACACCGAGCACTACCGCTTCAACTTCCTGCCCCTTGTTGTAGTCCGGCAAGACTTCCGTACCCTTTTTATCCCACGACAGGTTTTCCAGATGAACCAGACCGTCCATGCCATCACAAACCGGCACGAAGAAACCGAAATCCGTTACATTTTTAATCTTACCCGTGATATGTGTACCAATCGGATGATCGGCCAACCAGGACTGCCAAGGATTTTCACTGACTGCTTTCAAACTCAAACGGATGCGACGCGCATCGGCATCAACTTCCAATACCGACACATCAACCACATCACCTTCCGATAACACACTGGCCGGTTTTACATCATTTTTGATCCAGCTTAATTCCGAACGATGAATCATGCCCTCGATACCCGGCTCGATTTCCACCACAGCCCCGAAATCCAACAAGCGGCGCACAGTGCCCGTCAAACGCATACTGGACTCATAATTAACCGCGACATTATCCCACGGATCGGATTGCAGCGCTTTCATCGACACCGATACTTTGCCCGTTTCGGCGTTCAATTTCACAATTTCAACAGTTACCGATTGACCAGATTCCAACATCTCAGACGGATGTTTGATGCGCCGCCATGAAATATCGGACACATGCAATAGCGCATCCACGCCACCGAGATCAACAAACGCACCAAAATCAGCCATGCGCTTCACAACACCGGTCAATTTATCACCTGCAGCATGGCTCTCAAAAAACGCGGCACGCTCCAAATCACGTTCTGCTGCCATTGGCTGCTTGCGTGAAACCACCACATTTTCCGGTTTGCGACGTGCTTCCAACACTGCCACCTTGCACGGCTTACCCACCAAGGATTCCGGGCTGACATGCATATCGGTATCGGCTTCCGAGCGTGGCATAAAGGCATTTAGACCGGACAAGCTGACCCGGTAACCACCCTTGATCGCCGCAGTCACAACCGCATCAATCGCTTCACCACTTGCCGCGGCTGCTTCAACAGCCACCCAAGCTTCACGCTGTTTCACTTCGAGCACTGATAATTTGACACCACCGCTACCACCGGAGGATTGCACCAACGCATCGATTTCATCACCGACCGACGGTAACTCCATACCAGCCTGAACAAATTCAGCCACTGGAATCGTACCTTCATCCTTGGCCGCCACATCAATCGTTACCGTGTCAGCATTAACATTGACCACCATGCCGCGGATCATTTCACCACGTTTCACAATCGGCTGCTCTTTGAGAGAGGCTTCAAACATCAGCTTAAAGGATTCCTCTTCGGGTTCCACAGCAGGGCTTTCTTCAACGGTTGTTTCGGCTTCAACCTTTTCAGGCTCAACAGCTTCCGGTTCAACCGCTGCGACTTCAACGCTTGCCTCTTCAGCATCTGGCGCGTCGACTGCTGGAGTTTCGACTGCTGCCGTTTTCGTACCTGCCTCGATGCTGCTATCAGCCAACTGTATGATTGCAGCCGCCTGATCTTCCTGTGTGTTTTCCAAGCTGTTGGTTTCGCTCATGTCTGTACCGTCCCGGTTAGTCAAT
>CAZKHV010000061.1:0-7049 GCA_964552605.1 uncultured Zetaproteobacteria bacterium
ATGTATCGCGAATATGTCACACGCGCTTCAAGCGGTGAGCTGGATAATGGCCCTCTGATCAATGAAACGCTGTCCTTGCGCCATGAGGCTGCACAGTTGCTTGGTTTTGAGCATTACGCGGCATCATCGTTAGCCAGCAAGATGGCAAGCGACGTAGAAGAGGTCACAGGATTTTTGCGTGAGTTGGCCGACAAAAGCAAGTCGATTGCACAAAAAGAGGTTGCCGAGTTACAGTTCTTTGCAGACACAGAACTGGGCATTGATGAACTACAGGCTTGGGATGTCTCGTTTGCATCTGAAAAACTGCGTCTGAAAACCTACGCTATCTCCCAGGAAGAGCTAAAACCCTACTTCCCTGAACAGAGTGTCATCAACGGCATGTTCGGACTGGTGGAAAAACTCTACGGCATCACGATTCGTGAGCGTGATGATGCACCCGTTTGGCATGAAAGCGCCCGCTATTTTGAAGTGAGTGATGCAAACGGGACACAGATTTCCGCCTTCTATCTCGATCCCTACGCACGTGCCCACAAACGTGGTGGTGCCTGGATGGACGAATGCATCGTACGCTGGCAGCGACAGGATGGCAGTCTGCAATTGCCGGTAGCTTATCTGGTCTGCAATTTCGATGCGCCGGTTGGCGATAAGCCTGCCCTGTGGACACATGACGAGGTCACTACCTTATTTCACGAATTCGGCCATGGCCTGCATCATATGTTAACGCAGGTTTCCGAATTGAGTGTTTCCGGTATTCGCGGTGTGCCGTGGGATGCAGTGGAACTACCAAGCCAGTTTATGGAAAACTTCTGCTGGGAACAGCAGGTGGTGGAGCTCTTTGCCAAGCATGTCGAGACGGGAGAGCCATTGCCCGAAACCCTGTTTGACAAGATGTTAGCTGCCAAAAACTTTCAGTCGGCCATGATCATGTTGCGCCAGATTGAGTTCGCGCTATTTGATGTGCTGCTGCACAGCGAGTTTGACCCGAAGGGCAATGAATCCGTGCAACATCTGTTGGATCGGGTACGCGAGGAAGTATCCGTGTTTTCACCACCCGCATTCAATCGTTTCCAGAACAGTTTCTCACATATTTTTGCCGGTGGTTATGCGGCAGGCTATTACTCCTACAAATGGGCTGAGGTACTTTCAGCCGATGTGTACGCCACCTTTGAAGAAGAGGGAGTGCTCAATACTGAAACCGCTGCACGCTTGCGCAAGGAGTTACTCTCTATCGGAGGTAGCCGTGATATCATGGATGCATTCATCGCTTTCCGTGGCCGCAAACCCAATGTTGATGCACTGTTACGCCATTGCGGTTTATCATCATGAGTCAACCAACAACAGGAGAACGCATGAACAACAATGTCACCATTATCGACATCAAAATGCCATTTATGTCCATGGTCATTTTCATGGTCAAAGCCGCCATCGCATCCATACCTGCTTTTATTATTCTCTCGCTAATCGGCTCGATTATCTTTGCCGTATTGGGTATGACATTTGGCTCCGGCAGCTTTACTACGAGTCATTTTTCTCAACAACCGTTTTAAAGGAGATCATCATGTGGGGACGCAAGAAAAAAGCGACAGCATCAGCACGGCATATTTTGGTCGCAAGCGAAGAACAATGTGCCGCACTCAAAGCAGAAATTGAGGCTGGTGCCGGCTTTGCCGACATCGCCGAGCAACACTCAAGCTGTCCATCGGCTAAAAAAGGTGGTGATTTGGGTAACTTCCGGGAACGCCAAATGGTCAAAGAGTTTAACGATGTGGTATTCAGTGCTGAATTGCATCAAATCCACGGCCCGATCAAAACACAGTTCGGCTATCACCTGATCGAGATTACGGAACGTTCAAAGGGCTGATCCCGAATACAGCGCAGGCGCTGCAAGAGCAGGGAATGCAGCCGCATGATGATCAATCCATTCCGATGCGGCTTGCTCCGGATTAAGCTCTCGACCTTCAGCATCAAAAACCTGCTGGCGATAATCTTCGATGTGGCAAAGCTGTTCGATCATACGCATGCGAAATGCCTCTGCTTCGGTCTGAAAGGACATGCCAATGACAAAACCATGCACCGATTGTGCCAACCAGATCACCTGACCGCGCAGCTCTGTTTGTGCATTCACGCTGGGTACACGCACACTGAGCAAGGCACCAACCGCGATCATCATTGGGAAATGAAAAGCCAGCTCGGCGCAACGGCTATCATCAAGAACACCCTGCTGCCAGGCTCCAACGGCAATCGCTTTCACTTCAAGCGGAATGTCTACCGGATGACGAATCGTATGGGATGGTAATGTGTTCATGTCTATGTACATGCATATATCGTACCAAGTCAGAAAAGTTGAAACTACGGTGTTAAAATACACTCCAAGGGTCATTCATTCCCCTTCACGGGCAAACTCTTCAATCGGCAGGCAGTTTATTCTTGGCTTCGATCCAGCGTGACATGAACTCGGTACTACGATGCTGATGATGACGCAGCATCGAACCATAAAAGTTATCCCTGCGATGCGACTCGATATGATTCAATATATGTTTCAAACGCTGAATCAAGGCATCAGCGTTGATTTTGATGTCAAATTGGTAACGGAACATGTCAAAGCCAAGACTTTGAGCTTGCTGCCAGCGCTCGCGCTGCTGATATAAAACAACAGCAGCATCAGCAAAAGTCTTGGCATCATCCGTAATCGTACCCGGCCAATCATGCCCACCAGTCATGCCTTCCGCTCCCACGCTGGTGGTAATGCTCGGTGTGCCATTGCGCATGGCATCGGCAAGTTTCGTTTTGATGCCCGCCCCGAAGCGCAACGGAGCCAAACAGACCCGAGCCTGCTGCATCACGATATCCACATCATCAGCGCGCCCCTGCACATAAAAACCACTGTCTGGATGATGCAAGGCCATCGCTTTGGGTGGCGCATAGGAGCCATAAACATGCAGTTCTGCTTGTGGTAATTGCGCCCGAATCAATGGCCAGATCGTTTGTTTGAGCCACAACACCGCATCCCAATTCGGTGCATGGCGGAAATTACCGATGGTCATAAAATGCTGACGCTGTTCAAAGCGGGGTGAGGATACATGCACCTGCTGTGCATCAAACATAAACGGACAGAAATGAATCATTGCAGCCGGCACCGCAAAACGCTCTTGCAATAGTTTCATTTCATAATCCGATGTCAAAATAGAAACATCAGAACGGTATAGCGAGGCAATTTCACGTATTGCAACATCATTGTACAAAGCAGCCGTTGGTACGTCTTGCACCACGGCCGGATGGCGCTTGAATTGACTATGACGAGCATGACGCAAACAGTGCAAATCGATTGTTTCCAGCATGCGCACAGCTTGCGGACAGTGTTTTTCCACCCGCCAGCCAAATTGCTCTTCCATCGTAAAGCGATCAAACAGTACCAAGTCCGGTTGTAATTCAGCAACAAAGGTATCAAACGTGCAATCGTTCACCGTCACCGTAACACGGTGAACAGAGTACATATCCAGATCAGCCATGTGTTCGGAAGCAGCCGCAGTGCTGGCAAACGTCACATTCCACCCCTGCTGCCGGAACACTTGAATATACTGCATCATACGCAGGCCAGCTCCCGAGGATTCCGGTTCCGGCCAAACACTACCGATCATTAACACATTCAACATCGTGCCCATGCTAAGATGGTCATGCATGGAAAGGAACGCTTACGGCAGTGCTGATGACGGTTCTGATTGATGTGCGGATGATGTGCGGATTGACTGTGCTGATTCGATCCGCGCGCCTTAAAGCAGCCAGGATCGTAATAGATTCGGTAATGGCATGGTATATAGTCCCGCCACAACAAGCAGATACATGAATGCATAGGATAACCAGGATGAGAAACTAAAAACCGTCAACGCACTACCAAATGAGGTTTTCAGGCTGCGCCCCATAAAGTCGACACTGTAAAACTCATCGAGTAACAAATGCAGCACATAGCCACCACCGGCAAAAGCCGCCAGCCACCATGCAAATGCAACACTGCATTGAAAGACAGACAGAGCCAGCCAAGCCACACTCAAACTCAACAACAATGCTGCGGGCAGGGAATGAAACAGGCCGCGATGCACCGTAATCGAAGCAAACAAGGGATACACCATGTAGCGCACAAGCAAGCCCGCCAATACGGCCAAGGCCAGCAACAAAGACACATGCAACTGCCCATTGAAAACAAACATCACCAGTCCCGCACTCAGCCCACTCAATAAGCGAAACAGTAACCGGGTCGGCACCGAATGATCCGAATCGACGTCCGGTAAAATGCCTGCCAATGCACCCAGCGCTGCCAATAAACATGTCTCCTGATAACTGAGGCTGGCCGTCTGCAACAACGTTGCTGCAGCCCCCACGGAAACAACTGCCGCCACTGTAAAGTGAGTTCGAAAACTGGCCATAGAGCCTCCTGAAAAGAAAAAGAGAACCTGCGGCTCACCTGACAGCAGGCTGTGAGCTTGCTCACAGATCAAGCAACCACGAGCTACAGAGTAAGTGTCTCTGGTGGTGTTTTATTCTGTTGTATAAATGGTTTGAGCAGATTATCCAGCCAGTCTTCCAACTTCTGCATGCCCTGACGTACATCATCAAAATCCTTATCCGACAACACACCATCCTGATTGCGATCCATACGATCAAAAGTGCTGCGGGCAGATTTTTCCAGTTTTTTCATCACTTCTTCAAAGGTCACCTGACCATCACCATTGGCATCAAAATCATGCGGTGAACTGCTACCCGCCCAAGCCGATGAAGCAACAAACAGACCGACAATCAATAACATCGATAATAACAACGGATTCGCTTTACGCGCATTTTCAGTCATCTGCACCTCCTGATTTACTTGCCCACATGCTGGCATTCTAAAAAAAGGCGTACAGCTATCATTGCACCCCAAGCAGTGCATATTTTTCACTGTCGTCTGTGTTCGCTTATTTTTTCATCACCAAACTAATGCCATCCGCAATCGGCAACATATTAATTTCAACACGTTGATCGGATTTCAAAGCCTGATTAAAAGCGCGGATGGCCAGCGTGCTGGCGGCCTGATTATCCACATCAATCACGCTGCCACCCCACAACACATTATCGATCACCATCAACCCACCACGACGTAACAAGCTCAGACAGCGCTCAAAGTAGACCGCATAACTCTCTTTATCGGCATCGATAAATATGAAATCAAACGACTCGTTTTCGCCATTTAAAATCAACATATCCAACGTTTCAATAGCGCGGCGAATATGCAGCCTGATCTTATCATCCACTCCGGCCTCAACCCAGAATGGGCGTGCCACATCCGTCCAGCGCTCGGATATATCACAACTGATCACTTCACCATCATGTGGCAGTGCCTGCGCCATCCACAATGTCGCATAACCGGTATAGGTGCCAATCTCGATAACGCGCTTGGCTCCCATCAATCGAATCAGCATCGCCATCAACTGCCCTTGCTCGGCTGCCGAGCGCATGATCGACATATCCTGCATCTCGGTTGCCTGCCGCAAACGCTGCAAGACTGGCGGCTCCCGCAAGCCCATATCCAACATATAAGCATACAACGGATCACTTAAACCCAAACTACGATTCGCCATCCGATGCCTCCCAATCCAATACATAAGCCTTTGCCTCAAACAGTTGAAATTCATTAAACACGGCAATGTTATGACGTTGCAACAATCGAGCGGTTAAACCTTGGCCTGTTATCTTTTTGCCTGAGAAACTGCCGTCATTCAAACGCATCACTCCACAGGAAGGGCTGCCCTCTTTCAGAATTGCAATCCGAATATCATGTTGCATACACAGCGCCAACGCCCTTTCTGCTCCGCGCATAAAGGCATCCGTGACATCTGTTCCATCCTTGCAACGAATACTGCCTTTGCCCCGAATAACGGCTTCGGCATTGCCCGCTTCGATTTCTGCTGCAGGTCTTGGTATCGGCAAGCCTCCCGCGACTTCCGGACACAGAATCAGCAATCGGCCTTGCTGCATCCAAGTGTGCAAAAGAGCCGATTGCATTCGGCTATGCTCACCATCGTAACGCACCTTCTCGCCCATCAAGCAGGCACTAATCAATATTTTATGCATGTCCTAAGCCTGCCAATAGATCATTCACAGCCATCGCATCAGGCAAAGCACTACGCGCGCCAAGCTTTGTGCATGTTAAAGCGCCTGCCGCCGAAGCAAAGTGAAGCAGCTCAAACCAGCCCATTCCACGCGCCAAACCCAGCGCAAAAGCACCATGAAAAGCATCACCGGCTCCGGTAGAATCCACTACATCAACGGCCAAGGCAGGCATTACCCCGGCTTGTCCATCATGGCTCCACAGCAGGCCACGCTCACCCAGGGTAATCACCACATGCTGCTTATCCAAAATACCGGACAAGCAATGCAAGGCCTGATGCATATCATCGGTTTCACAATACTGGCGAGCGAACTTTTCCGAAACCACCAGATAATCCACTTCCCCCGCTATCAGCTCTGTACCCTGATGCAGCGAACCTGCATCCAGCAATGTGAGCACACCGTTCTCTTTCGCCAAACGGCACAGGGGAAGCGATAAAAGAGGCTCATGACCATCAAACAACATCACCTTCGGATACCCTGTAATCACCACAGCATGCGGCGGCAAATGCGCCGTATCCGCTTTAAAATTCACCACCGAACGAGAGCCATCCGCTTTGGCCAGAATCTGAGACACAGGTGAGGGCATATCACCACGCACAAGATTTGAGATATCCACGCCTGCAGCAATCAATTCCTCCGCATGCATCTGACCAAAAACATCATTCCCCAGGTAACCGCAAAAGCCGGACTGCCCCTCCAGCCGTGCCACACATAACGCCGCATTGGCCGCAGGGCCACCACCGGCCAGATCCATTGCTTCGGCGAGCATCTTCTCATCGGCTTTAGGGTGAGATGTCACCGCCATGGTAATATCGTATGAGGCATGCCCCACGCATAACACGTCCAACATGAGGAAAGCGTAGCAGCAATGCATGGACAAATCTGTTTCGCCGCCCTCTCCCCCA
>CAZKHV010000062.1:0-6913 GCA_964552605.1 uncultured Zetaproteobacteria bacterium
CACGCCCAGCATCCGATCCACCACATCATCGGCACGCATGGTGGTCGAATCAATGGAAATCGCATCAAGCGCCTGTTTCAGCGGTGCATGCTGACGTTCAGCATCGCGTTGGTCACGCACTTTCAACTCTTCCAACACATGCTCAATGCTATTTTCCTCATCCTTCTTCAGCTGCGCCCAACGCCTGCGTGCCCGCTCGCGCAACGAAGCTGTCAAAAAAAACTTGGCTGGCGCATCCGGCAAGACCACCGTACCAATATCACGACCATCCATCACACAGCCCTGTTCAGCCAGTTTATGTTGCAATGCCAATAGTTCCCCACGCACCAACGGCATCGCGGCAACAGACGATGCCGCCGCACCTACTTTTTCCGAACGCAATTGCGCCGTCACATTTTCACCATCGAGAAAAATACCATCGACAGTCCATTCAATGGCATCCAGCAACGGACCAACCAGCCCTGCTACAGCCGCTTCATCATCGAGTGCGACCCCTTGCTGCAAGGCCACCGAACCCGTCAAACGGTACAACAAGCCGGTATCGAGTACCGGCAAGCCTATTTCATCGGCCAACATTTTGGCCACCGTACCCTTGCCTGAGCCCGAGGGGCCATCAATGGCAATGGTTAAACCGTCAATTGCCACCCATTCACCCATTGTTAAACATCCTCTGCCCAACGTACATTCATGCCAATACGCTGTGCCAAAACTACAAAGTTCGGAAAACTAGTCGCAATCGCTGCGGCATTATGAATGCGAATCTCGCCTTCTGCCCGTTGTGCTGCCACAGCCATGGCCATGGCAATACGATGATCGCCATGCGCATCCACATCCGCATCACCTGATAATGCAGCCAAACCCTGAATCACCACGCCATCCGCCTTCTCTTCAAGGCTTGCACCGGCGGCTTGCAAGGCTTGCGCCATCACTGCAATCCGGTCTGATTCTTTCACACGCAACTCTGCGGCATCGGCCAGAACAAATTCACCATCGGCCAAGCATGCCGCCGCAAACAACACCGGAAACTCATCAATCGCATCCGGCACGTCATTCGCATCCACCACCATGCCATGCAAGCCACCGGCAACTATGCGCACATCCGCCACAGGCTCCTTGCCCACCGTCGATTCATTTACCAATGTCAGATCCGCACCCATGCCATTCATCACCCGCCGCCAACCATCACGGCGCGGATTAATGCCGATGCTTTTCAACGTCACATCGGAACCCGGCACCAGACTCGCAGCCACTGCAAAAAAACATGCCGATGATGGATCCGCTGGAATATCCACGGCATGCTCTGGTGCTGTCAATTGATCGACTGGCGCAAGTGAAATCGTGCCATCCTCTGCCACATCCACCGGCTGCCCGAACAAGGGTAACATGCGTTCGGTATGATCACGGGTCGGTTTGGGCTCGTTTACCCGCGTCACACCGTCGGCATACAGACCGGCCAACAACACACACGACTTCACCTGCGCACTGGCCACTTCAGAGACATGGTGAATGGCCTTGAGTTTTCCACCGGCAATCGTCAGCGGCAATAAATCACCACCATCGCCGCCATCCACTCGCGCGCCCATCTTGCGCACCGGATCAACCACACGCCGCATCGGCCGTTTGCACAGCGATGCATCGCCAGAAATCGTCGAGGAAAAATCTTGCCCGGCCAACACGCCGGTCATCAAACGCACACAGGTACCGGCATTGCCGGCATCAAGCACGCCATCGGCTGCTTTTAATCCATGCAGTCCCACACCATGCACACGCAAGGACGTTTTTTCATCGTTGAGCCATTCAATCCTGACCCCCATATCGATAAACATCTGCGCTGTTGAGATATTATCTTCGCCAGGCAGAAAACCATGGATATCGGTCACTCCATCAGCTAATGAAGCCAGCATCACCGATCGATGCGACATCGATTTATCACCGGGTACAACAACATCCCCTTTCAACGGCCCTTTGGCAGGCCCTGCAATCAATATTCCACCCACGTTCATCTACAACCCCATTTCATTCCAACATACAGCATCATCATAACGATTTCCCATACGTTGCCAGCCAGGCATCACGTGCTTGTTTGGCCGACGTAAAGTTTTCCAGCAGTGCTTCAGAATCTTCTCGCAGCAAGGCCTGTTTCAAGACATTCAACTCATCCTGCAATGCATCCACCTGATGCAACACCGCCTCGCGATTGCACATCGCAATATCACGCCACATCTGTGGCGATGATGAGGCGATACGTGTGAAATCACGAAAACCACCCGCTGCAAATTCAAACGGATCATGCCCATCACTCGCCTGTTTGCGCACCGCATTGACTAGCGCAAAGGCAGTCAAATGCGGCAAGTGGCTCACTGCCGCCAGAAACTCATCGTGCTCCAGCGGGCTCATACTCATCACCCGACTGCCGGCGCACTGCCACATCGCTTCAACCGCCTGCAACGCTTGCGCATCGGTATCTTCATCCGGTGTTACAATACACAATCGCTGCTCAAACAATTCCGCAAAGGCTGCACCCGCACCGGATTGTTCGGTGCCTGCAACCGGATGTGCCGCTACAAATCGACGAACAGCAGCATCCGGCAAACACTTTCGCGCCGCAAGCAAGGCAGATTGTTTGGTACTGCCCGCATCGCTCACAATCGCTGTCGCAGGCAATGCATCGGCCATGGCTGCAAACACCGCTTCATAAGCCGCCATCGGTACCGCCACAAGCACCATATCGGCATCCACGACGGCGGCTGCAATATCATGTGTCCAGTCATCCACAATGGAACGCTCCTGAGCCAATTCCAGATTAGCTCGATTGCGACCAACGCCGGTGACACGCTCCACCATGCCCGCTTTTTTCAATGCCAGACTAAGCGAACCACCAATTAGACCCGTACCAATGACAACCAGATGTTGAATACGATTCATGTTTTAAAGCTCGTCCAGAATCAGTTTCAAAGCGGCTAAAAGTTCCGCATTTTCTGCTGCCGTGCCGACAGATATACGCAAATAATCAGCCATACCATAACCCGCAAGCGGACGCGGAATAATGCCCTGATCTTCCAAACGTCGCAAAATCTCACCACTCTGATCATGGCGCAGCAATACAAAGTTCGCGTAACCCTTGCAGCCCAGAATGCCCAAGACATCCAGTGCTGCTTCCAGTTTATCACGCTCCAACACCGTTTCAGCTACCCGCACTTTCACCCAATCACCATCATCGAGTGCAGCCATCGCAGCCGCCTGAGCCAGTGAATTAACATTAAATGGTTCACGAAAACGATTCACCACATCGACCAGCCGCGCATCCGCCACAGCATAACCCACCCTGCAACCGGCTAAACCGTAAGCCTTGGAGAAGGTTCGACTGATCACCAAACCCGGATGCTCCAACAACGCCACCGAATCACCCAGTTCATCAGCAACAAACTCGAAATACGCTTCATCAATAATCACCACCACATCACGCGGCACCCGATTCAGAAAGGCCTGAATCACTTCATTAGCCAGCAATGTGCCGGTCGGATTATTTGGATTGGCGATGCACACCACCTTGGTGTGTTCATTCAATGCCGCCAGCATGCCATCCAGATCATGGGTCAAACCATCGATTTCCGGCACCGCAATACCGCGTGCTCCTGCAGCCTGTGCTGCCAATGCATAGACAATAAAGCCGCGTTGTGCATAGACCACTTCATCACCAACACCTGCAAAACAGCGAATCAATAATTCCAACACTTCGTTGGAACCATTACCAATCAGGATTTGAGCCCGATTCACCGCATGGAACGCCGCCAGCTTTTCTTTCAAGGCATTGGCATCACCATCGGGATAACGGTGCACCTCCGATGCAGCCTGCTGTATCGCCTGGATGGCTCGCGGCGATGGGCCGTACGGATTCTCGTTTGAAGCCAGCTTAATGGCTCGCTGCAAGCCCTTTTCACGCAGCAGAGTCTCTACAGGTTTACCCGGCACATAAGGATACAATCCAGCGGTTTGTGGCACACAACGCGCCAACCAATCAATACGCATCACAGCACCTACAATGGTTTGGAAACGGGATATGAACCCAAGACTTTGATAAAGCCACCCGGTTTGTTCTGAATTTCAGCAATCGCTTCTGCCAGTGCCGCATCATCACGATGCCCCTGCGCATCGGCAAAAAAGACATATTGCCATAGTTTTTTCTTCGATGGACGCGACTCGATACGCGTCAAGCCAATACCGCGCTCGGCAAACGATGCAATCAGCCTATGCAATGCGCCCGGCTCATCTTTAATCGACATCACCAAGGAGGTTTTATCTTCGCCGGAAGCCGGTGAATCGTGTTTACCAATGACCAGAAAACGAGTCGTGTTATCATGGAAATCTTCAATATTACGTTGCACCAGTGGTAATCCCGACTGATCCACCACCGAATACGGCCCAACCACAGCACAGGTTTTCCAATTCAACGCACCGCTGTCAGCCGTTTTCGCTTCATCGACAATCTGGGCTGCCCTGATCGTGGAGGACGATTCCATCCGTTGTGCATGAGGTAGATGCGCCGCCAGCCAATTGCTGCACTGACCCAACGGTTGTGGATGCGAAATCACCACTTCGATATCATTTAGATTCTCGGCATAAGTAAATAAATGATGGCGGATAGATAGTTGGATTTCAGCGCAAATAAACACTTCACGCTCCATATTGGCAAATAAATCGAGCGTCGGAGTCACGGCTCCTTCAAAAGCATTTTCCACCGGCACCACACCGTACGTTGCGCGACCGGACTCAACCTCATCAAAAACCATTTCCAGCGATGTGCAGGCTAAATATTTTGGTGTGCCACCAAACTGGCGTGTTGCCGCAGTATGACTGAAGGTGCCCTGAGGGCCTAAATAAGCAATCGTCATCGGATGTTCCAGCGCCAGACAGGCACCGATTATTTCACGATAAATGCCGTGAATGGATTCATCCGGAATTTTTGTTTCATGTTCACTCGCTGCCGCATCCGCGTTGCGCGCCAACAAACGACGAATAATCGATGCTTCACGGCTCGGCACATAAAAAGGCACATCGCCCTTATTCTGCTTGGCCTCACCCACCTTGCCTGCCAAGCGTGCCCGCTTGCGGATTAAATCCAACATTTCATCATCAACCGCATCAATCGCAATGCGCAGCTTGTTCAGTTTTGTTTCCAAATCATCCATGCCAGCACGCTATCAGCAGCGAAAGACGCAATCCATGCCCGTCACCCGATTTATCGTTCGATCTCATCAGTTTACCCCAGCACCTGTTATGCATCTGCCTCAAGCCATGACAGCAAAGCAAAATACAACAGGATTAAATTTTCCTTACCGTTGTTGATCACCTCATGCATTTCATGCGGATCAATGCAAATACTGCTGCCTACACGCACCGGGTATTCACGACCATCAATACGAAACACCCCCTCACCAGCCAGAACATAGAAAATCTCATGCAGATCATCATGGCTATGGGCGGCAGCCTGTTGACCGGGTTTGAACACCGCATGCGACAAGCGCACCGATCCGGGCAAATCCGATTCATTGAACAACACCCGTTTCATAATATCCGCGTCATGCGACAGGCCTTGCGATTCACACTGATCGAGATGGATTATTTTCATACGCCCCCACCTTCATGCACAGCCGTTTCTTCAGCAACGACATCATTCACCCGCGATAGCAGTACCGCGCCAACAACAAACAGCACCACAATCACCAGAATAGAGAAACGAGCGCTACCGGACATGATACTGGCCACGCCCATCAAGGCAGGCCCCATCACGGCTGCGAATTTACCCAGCATATTAAAAAAACCGAAAAACTCAGCCGCCTGATGGCTGGGAATAAGACGGGCATACATCGAGCGTGACAAGGCTTGCACCCCCCCCATCACCAGGCCAATTGCTGCCGCCAGCCAATAAAAGTCAGAAGCCTGCTGCATGGTCGAGCTCCATACACAAACGACCGCATAAACCGCCAGACAAACCAGAATAACACCCTTGGCACTCCAGCGCTCACCCAGCCAGCCCAAAGCCAGGGCAGCAGGAAAAGCAATGCACTGCGTCATCAGCAAGGCGGTGATCAAGACGTTGGAATCAAAGCCCAGCGACAAACCATAATCCACCGCCATCCGTGCCACCGTGTTCACACCATCGATATAAAAGAAATAGGCCAGCAAGAACAACCACACCGCCTTTAAGGAACGCAGATGATGAAACGTATCGCGCAACTGCAAAAAACCACGTTTTGCCGTTTGCCGCCAGCCCACAGCCTCAACCTGCCTCGATTCCTGCACATACAAAGCCAGAGGCAAACTAAACAGACTCCACCACAGAGCCACCGAAAGAAACGACCAACGCACCGCATCCGCTTTATCGGCCAAACCGAACCAGTCCGGATGCAAGGTCATCAACACATTCAGCGCAAACAACAAGCCTCCGCCCGCATAGCCCACGGCATAGCCCAGAGCCGAAACCCGATCGAGATTTTTACATTCGGCCACATCCACGATCAGCGCATCATAAAACACATTCGCACCGGAAAAACCAACCATGCCAAACACATAAATCATCAGCGCCAGCAGCCAATGCCCCTCTCCAACCAAAAACAACGATGCGGTCATCAACACACCCATGCAGGCGAAACTCAGCAGCATGCGTTTTTTCAAGCCACCCTGATCCGCCATCGCACCCAATACCGGAGCCAGCAAGGCCACCAGCAAGCCTGCACCAGCATTGGATAAACCCAGCCAGAAGGTGGATTCATTCACCGACAAATCGCCCCCCCAATACTGTTTGAAAAAGATGGGGAAAAAACCGGCCATCACCGTGGTCGCATAAGCCGAGTTGGCCCAATCGTACAACGCCCATGACCATGTTGTTTTGGATATCGTTTTGGATATCGTT
>CAZKHV010000063.1:0-6895 GCA_964552605.1 uncultured Zetaproteobacteria bacterium
AAACCACATTAAACAATACATCAATAGCATCATCGGTGCCTGTCGAAGCCAGAATAAAGCTGATCAACATCACCAACACCGCGATCCAAATAATATAGGTGCGAAATTCTTCATCCTTAAAATAGGTACGCAACGAGAAGCCGCGCAGCGCAGCGGCGAAATGCAGGGTGAAATTGATACCGGCCAGAATCATAAAAAACACGCCAGTTAGTTTAAGTGCAGGACTATCGAAATAACCAAAACTCGCATCATGGGTAGAAAAACCACCGATTGCGACCGTACACATGGCGTGATTGATCGCATCAAACGTGTTCATGCCACCCAAATAATAAGCCAGCGCACAAATCAGGGTCATGCCCAGATACAAAAACCACAACAATTTCGCTGTTTCGGTCACCCGTGCGGTCAATTTATCTTTTACCGGCCCCGGTGTTTCCGCTTTGAACAACTGCATGCCACCCACACCCAGCAACGGCATTACTGCCACAGCCAGAACGATGATCCCCATGCCTCCGAGCCATTCCTGCATGGAGCGCCAAAATAAAATCGAACGCGGCAAATCATCCAGACCGGACAAGACAGTCGCCCCAGTGGTGGTCAAGCCGGAAGCCGATTCAAACATCGCATCGACCATTGATGGCAATGTCCCGGTTGTCCAAAACGGAACTGCGCCTATCAAAGCAAGCATCAACCACGCTAGAGCAACAATCATAAAACCATCACGGTGGGTTAAACGCTCGGGCGCACCACCACCAAAACGTATCATGGCCAACCCCAACACCACCACAATGGCTCCAGCCTCTAAAAACTCAGCCATATGTCCGGCATCATAATACATGGCAACAAATGCAGGTACGATCATGCTGCAACCATACAGGCTAACAAGGATGCCAATAGTCCAAATTACACCTTTAGGATGCATGCAGATGACCTGTTTGGCTCATGCGACCGGTTTGGCTCATGCGACCGGCTTGGCTCATGCGCCCTGTTTGACTCATACGCCCTATCGTGTCCAAGCCAACCCTGATTATTGGTTTCACTTAAAAGAACTCCAGATGCACTTCAAATAGCTTTTCAACCGCAGCAACCGAATCACTGGTCGTGACCATCAACACATGATCATGCGACTGCACCTGGATATCACCATCGGGCACAATCACTTCACCATCACGCAAAATAGCACCAATAACGGTATCATCGGGCAAGGCCAAGTCTCGCAACGGCGTATTTAACACCATACTGGTTTCCAAGGCTTCGGCTTCCAGCACTTCCAGATTGCCATCCGCCAACGATGCCATGCCATGAATCCTACCCTTACGCACAAAACTCAAAATCGATGCAACCGTAGAAAGGCGTGGAGATACCGTCACATCCAAGCCAATCTGACGCACCAATTGCCCATAAATCGAACGATTCACCAGCGTCACCACATGCGGCACACCATAACGCTTGGCAATCAAGCTACTGAGGATATTGGTTTCATCATCATTGGTCATGGCGAGAAAATCATCCATTTTATCGATGTTTTCTTCTTCCAATAATTTTTGATCCAACGCATCGCCTTGAATCACCACCACATTATCAAATTGATCCGACAACCACTCGGCGCGCTCTTTATTATGCTCAATCAATTTCACCAACGAACCGGCTTTTTCCAGCTCTTTGGCCACAATAAAACCAATATGACCACCACCAACCATCAGCACATTACGCCCTTTCGGCGAATGACAGGTGAAATCCAGTACCCGCATCAACGGATCCAGCTGTTCCTTGGCCACTGCCACATAAATACTGTCACCGGCCAACAAGACTGTTTTACCAGTGGGTACACGCCAACGCCCATTGTGTTCATGTGCGACCACATAAACTCGCAGTTCTCCCATGACTTCAGGCAGTTCCATCAACGATAAACCAGCCAGATTACTCTTTGGCCGGACGGTGATTTCCACCAATTGAATCGCACCATCAAAAAACTCTCTGGCATCAAGAGCACTCGATACATTCAAACGCCCCATCACCACCTTGGCTGCTTCCCCTTCCGGTGAAATAATCACATCAATCGGCAGGTCATCCCGTCCAATCAAACCGGGACGCTCGACATAATCCGGCTCACGCACACGGGCCAGTTTAATCGGCACCTTAAACAACGAATGCGCCACCTGACAAGCCAGCATATTCACTTCATCATTGGTGGTCACGGCAATCAATAAATCAGCATTTTTCGCACCAGCCTGTTCCAAAACACTGGGGTAGGAAGCCTTGCCACACACCGTTTTAACATCCATCGCATCGGCGATCACCTGCAAACGATCGGCATCCTGATCCACCACCGAGACATTATTTCCCTCGGCAGATAAACGTCGGGCAATATGATAACCAACCTCTCCAGCCCCTAGAATGACAACATTATTCATGAGGACTCCCTCTGTTTCGATCCGTTCGATGATTTTGACCCATTCAATTGACTCGATCCTGTCAGCGGCTCCGCCTCACTCTGCTGAACCAAGCCAAAGGCTTTTATCTTACGATGCAACTGACTGCGCTCCATGCCGATATCCGCCGATGTACGACTGATATTCCAATCGTGTTTTTCCAAATGCTGCATCAGATAAATACGCTCAAAGGCTTCACGCGCATCACGAAAACTATCAACCGCTTCTTCAGCGCCAAGATAATGCGATAAAGCTCCGGCCGGGGCAGCATGTGAAGCCACCTTCTGGGTAGAGGATTGATCCGGCGGCAACATGGTCGATAAGGTCATTTGTTCACCCGGCATGAGAATATGGCAGCGTTCAATATAATTACGCAATTCACGCACATTGCCCGGCCAATCGTATGCCTTTAACGCCTCAATCACCGCAGCATCAAAACGCACTGCATCTCCGCCCAGGATACTAGCCTGTTCATCGGCCAGGGTCTCAAGTAAAATGGATAAATCATCCAGCCGCTCTTTTAACGACGGCATGCGGATAGACACCACATTCAAACGATAATAAAAGTCTTCCCGCAAACGGCCATCACGCAAGGCCTGCTCCAGATCACCGGTGCTGGCTGCAATCAAACGCACATTGCTCGGCAACGAAGTCGGGTTACCCAAACGCTGAATCACACGCTCTTGTAAAACCCGCAGCACCTTGGCTTGAGCCGCCAGGCTCAATTCGGTCACTTCATCAAAAAACAACGAGCCATGGTGTGCTGCCTCAAAACTACCACGTTGGGCATGCAATGCGCCGGTAAAAGCGCCCTTTTCATGGCCGAACAATTCCGAATCCATTCGACCTGCCACCACACTGGCTGTGTTCACCTCAACAAACGGCGCATCTTTTCGGTTCGATGCCGCATGCAACATACGTGCAGCCACCGCTTTACCCGTACCATGTTCACCGAGTACCAAGACCGGTGCATCGGATAATGCAATGCGTTGAATCAAAGCTCTCACCTCGCTAATCGCAGCGCTATCACCAATCAATTCCTGCCTGCTTTGATGCACCACATCCTGACGCTTCAAATCCCTGTTTTCCTGCTCCATACGGCGTTTCTGCACGGCATTGCGTGCTAAAATCATCAAGCGATCAAACGACAACGGTTTCTCGACAAAATCAAAGGCCCCCTGTCGCGTCGCTCTGACCGCCGTATCAATGGTCGCATGACCGCTCATCATGATGACCGGCAAATGTTTATCCATTTGATGAATACGCGCCAAGGTTTCCAGCCCATCAATACCCGGCATCCAGATGTCGAGCAACACACAATCCACCGGCTGCTTGCGCAAGCGGGCAATGGCCTCTTCACCGGAGGCCGCACTGACCACCAGATATTCCTCATCCTCAAACAAACCTTGTAGGGAATCACGGATCGGTTCTTCATCATCCACAATCATAATACGTGCAGTCATGTTTCCTCCTCGCTCATGTATCCACTTCGGTCAGCTATCTACTTCAATCTGACGGGGCAAGCGCAAACAAAAATGGGTTGGATTCGATAATGAAAGCAAGCTGAGCTGGCCGCCATGATCTTCAGCAATGCGTTTGGCAATTGATAAACCCAGACCAGAGCCATCCGATTTGGTAGAATAATACGCCTCAAACAATTGCGCCGCAGTTTGCTCATCCATGCCGTCGCCATCATCCTCGACATGCCATTCCGCAAAGCTATCGCTAACCTCGGCATACAAACGAATCGCACAGGTTTCAGACGTTGCCGCCAGAGCGTTATCCATCAGATTGATCAACACCTGCCTTACCTGATCAGGATCACACAGGCACAGCAAATCATCACTACCATCCATGCGCACAGCAATCCGGTTATAACCGTGAAACAACTCATTCATATCGCGCAACAGTGTATTCACCGGCACTTGACGTAACTTCGGCTGCGGCATCCGCGCCAGAGTAGAGAAATCTGAAATCAAGCGTTGCAAGCGCTCGGTTTGATCAATAATCGCTTTGGTACACACGTCGAATACCTGCTCATTATCCACTTGTGAGCGAAAACGCCGCTGCAAGCGTTCTGCCGATAACTTGATCGGTGTTAAAGGGTTCTTGATTTCATGTGCCAAGCGTCGAGCCACTTCCGCCCACGCCTTGCTCTTCTGCGCCTCAGCTAGCGCCGAGATATCATCGATCACCAATAAAAATCCTGAGAAGCCCGTACCGCTGGCACTCAAACGTGCCCCGCGTGCCAACACGTGCAAGCTTTTACCCTCAGCCAGCGGAATATCAAACTCGCGTTGCAAATATTCATCCTGCTGATGCAGTAACTCATTATAAAATTCGCCAATATCGTGCAGATTACCATGACTAAGGCGCAAGAAATCAGCACTCGGTGCCCAATCAGAAGGCAGCTGCAGGATATCCCGCACCGCCTGATTGAGTAAACGCACCCGCCCATCGCCATCCACCAAGACCACGCCCGACTGCAAGTTGGCCAACAACGACTCCAACACATACTGGCGTTGCCGACTGCTATCCAAGGCTTGCGTCAAATCCTCCTGAGCCTGCTCAATGGCCTCAACATTTTGTTTCAATCGATTCGCCATCGTATTGAACGAACGCCCCAAGGAGCCCAATTCATCACGCGGTGAATCCAATATTTCCACATTCAAATCGCCTTCTGTTACCCGGTGCAGCGCTTCGGCTAAATCACCAATCGGAGCCGTTAAGCGTCGAGCAAAAAACAGCGCTACGACTCCTGCCAGCAGCACCACCACCAACGTTACAAACAGCATCACATGGGTAAAGGTGCTACGAATCGTTTGGCGATTGCGCTCCAGTTGTCGGTAATTGCGATAATCGGCTTCCACCGAACGCGCATTTTGAATCACCCCCGCCGGCAGCGACACTTCCACCCGCAACAAACCCAGCACCGATATCGGACCAATCAACGGCGCATAACCCACCGCTACTTCATCATCACCATGTGTCACCAGTTCCGTAACCACGCGCCCCAAACGCATCGATAAACGCGCCATCTCACTCAAAGGTCTGGATTGCAAGGCTGTCAGCTCGCCGGTTTGAATGCCACCCACTTGACGTTCATTCACATCAAACAACTCAACCTTCTGCCAGCCTTCCGACTTACTTATTTCAAGCAAATAAGCATTATTACTGCGATAGTCCATTTGCCCTGTCACTGCCGCCAGCAGCGCTGCATCGGTGACATAATCCAGCAAATTACGTTTCATATCTTTTTCGACACGTTCATAAAAACCCTGAGCCAAATTCAACGCACGATCCAACAACGTGTCCACACGCACATCGAACCAGACATCCATGCCCTTATCGACCATCTGGCTGGCCGCCATTTGAATCACCATCGCGGGCACCAGCAGCATTGCCACCATGGCAATCACCAACTTCGCACGCAAGCGAGAGCCGGGAGCCGGTTCATCGGTTTCACGCAGTAAACGCACACCATAACGCACCAGCAGCACAGCCATCACCAACATCAGTCCAACATTAACCCATGCCAACAAGCCGCTGCCATCATCCGATATTGGCCACAGAGCCACAGTCACGCTCAACAGTACCAGTGCCATCAACAGCGGAATAAATCGCATCACATTCAGCTTTGTCACGGCAGTTCAAAATCCTGTTGCATCGAATCGGCTGTTGATGGCCACAAGCCAGCCCACCAGGCATTGTTTACATCACCAATATGGATTTCGATATTCACGACCGTGCGATATTGGCTATCACTCCATAAAAGGCTCCGATCCAATATCGGAAACCGATCCAAATGCGCTAGAAAATCAATTGCCGCATCGATCTGGTGTACACGATGGGAAATACCACTGGAGACATCAATCAATAACCAGCTATGACTTAACAAATCCGGTTCAACACGGCGTATCACCGTCACCTCACCAATCGTTTCATTCAACCAATAACTGCGCACCTTACCTATCTTCAAGTGCCATTGCGTTCCTACAGCAATACCATCCTGCATCGGCAGGCGCAGCTGATTCTCATCGATATTCAACCTGGCTGAGCAATAAATCACCTTCTCACCAATTTGGATGTGAAGCGCTTTCTGTTCCGTCGATTCCGCCGCAACACTACCCGCCGGTGTGCTCATCAACACAACCAACATGGCCAACACCTGCATCCATACATTCCATTTATCACACGCTTCACACATCTGGCCGGAGTGTAACAGCAGATGTAAGCGAGTTCGATGGTCAAGCCGGATCATCAACAGCGATGGCCTCGACAGTGGGAAAACAAGCCCCTCCCTGCAGCTGGCTATCAACGGGTCGAGTCTTCATTCTCGCAGCAATAGACACAATCGTCTTTGACCTTGTTTTACCGCCCTTGCAAGGTTAGAAAGCTGCCATGCACTCTATTTTCTTCCGCCTCTTTTTCCTGTTTATATGTTTACCCTTCATATCAAACAG
>CAZKHV010000064.1:0-6866 GCA_964552605.1 uncultured Zetaproteobacteria bacterium
TTCATGAGATTGGGGATTGAGACTTCCATGCCAACAAAAAATAGCAGCATGACCACACCGATTTCACCGATGCGGGTAACGGTGTCCTGGTTTGAGATGACTCCCATGACAGAGGGGCCGAGCATAATGCCGGAGATAATATAGGCGACCACAATGGGCAGAGCCAGACGCACGCTGAGATAAGCGAACGCTAAAGCTACCGATAATACAATGGTGATGTTCATCATCATGGGATCTAAATGCATAATTCAATGGCTCTCCTGTCTGAGGTGCGCCAATGCTAGCGTACTTTTTGCTGTGTGAGTGATATTCATTGCATCGTCAGAGGCGATGCTTATGTGCGAGAATATGTGCAGGTAAAAAAACATGATCTTTCGATGGGGAAGGCGAGTGGTGGATTGGGGGTGATTGGCCTTTCTCTTGCTGCAGAGATTTCGGGTGGTTGAGAGGGGGGAGTGTGGAGTATAAAAAAGTTCGTTTTTCGACATTTATTCAAGATGCGTGGATTCGTCACCGTACAGTGAATTACAATGCCGTGTTTAAGGTTAGAGTCGAAAGAAAGATCGGTTTATCGTTGCGGCGATTGGATGTCTATCGGTTGGTTCGGCCTTATCTTCAATCCCGTATTTTAGAGCAATGCAAGGCAGTGATTCCTTTGGTGCTGTATCTGGCCTTGTTTCAAATCCTGGTCTTGCACCATCAGATACCTCAACCCTGGCTTATTTTGTCGGGGGTATTGGCTGTAATCCTTGGTTTGATGTTATTTATGGAGGGGTTGAAACATGGTTTGATGCCGCTCGGGGAGCGAATCGGGCATTTCTTACCACGCAAGCTACCTTTGCCCGTGGTGTTGTTGATTGCATTTTTACTGGGTGTTGGCGTGACCTTCGCAGAGCCTGCGATTGGTGCGCTTAAAACGGCAGGCTCTATTGTGGACGTGAATCAAGCGCCTTATCTCTATGCCATGTTAAATGATTGGGCTGATGTGTTGGTCATGTCTGTTGGTGCGGGTGTTGGTGTGGCGGTGGTGATTGGCACGATGCGTTTGCTTAACGGTTGGAGTTTGAAGCCATTTATATACGCTGCTTTGATACCGGCTTTATTGCTGAGCGTGTATTTCATGCTGGATGATGAACTATCAAAAGTCATTGGTTTGGCTTGGGATTGTGGTGCTGTGACGACAGGGCCTGTAACTGTGCCTTTGGTGTTGGCGCTGGGTATTGGTGTGGCAGCGGCATCCGGCAAGGCTGCTTCTCCATTGTCCGGTTTTGGTGTTGTAACTCTGGCATCGATATTTCCAATTGTTGCGGTCATGTTGCTGGCTTTATATGTTACTGAAACAACCACAGCGGCTGAAATTATTGCTGCGGCGGCGTTGTCGGCAACTGAAGTGCCGCTTGTTTTGCCTTGGTACGAGACATCACCGGGTCAGGAAATTCTTTCTGGTATGCGTGCGATTGTGCCCTTGATTGTGTTTTTAATGATTGTATTGAAAGTCGTGTTGCGTGAGCGCGTGAGTCATCTTGCCATTACAACCTACGGGGTCGTATTGTGTGTCTTGGGTATGATTATATTTAATTTGGGTTTGACCTTTGGATTGGTTCAGATTGGTGATATGGCAGGGGCACAGCTGCCTGCTGCTTTTGCAAACCTGGATGCGGTAGCTAATTCACCATTGTTCGGCTTTGCTCAAGGGGTTGTGGTGGCTGTTGTCTTTGCCTGGCTGTTGGGTTTTGGGGCAACATTGGCAGAGCCTGCTTTGAATGCCTTGGGGCAGACCGTTGAAACCCTGACGCAGGGTAGCTTTCGAAAACAAACATTGATTGTGGCGGTGTCAATCGGAGTGGGCTTTGGTATTGCGATTGGCGTGTTGAAAATCACGTTTGATGTTCAGTTGGCTTATTTGTTGATTCCAGCCTATGCGATAGCGTTGTTGTTGACTTACTTTTCCAGTGAGGAGTTTGTTAATATTGCCTGGGATAGCGCCGGCGTGACGACAGGCCCCATTACCGTGCCCTTGGTATTGGCTATGGGGCTGGGCTTGGGGACAGCGGTTAATGCTGTTGAAGGTTTTGGTATCTTATCGATGGCATCGATTGGTCCCATCATTGCAGTGCTTGGTACCGGCCTGTGGGTGCAGTGGAAGACAGCTTCGAGTCAAGATTCAGGTGATGTTGATGAAGCGTATGTATTATCGGAGGAAAGGGCATGAAGCAGCAAGAAAACACCCAGACAATGATCGTTTTAACGGATGTCTGTTTGATCACTTGTATCGTTCAGCGTGGTTTGGCCGATGATGTTGTTACTGCGGCTCAGGATGCAGGAGCGCACGGAGCGACCATTTATTACGGTCAGGGAGTGGGAGAGCAGCAATTGCTCGGCGTACTCAGTGTGGCGGTAGAATCCGAAAAGGAAATTATTGAGATTTTGGTACCCAGTGATCATGCCAATCATATCTATGAGTCGATGTTTATTGCCGGCAAATTGGATACGCCGGGTATGGGGATGATTTATATCACTCAGCTTGAGAAGGCGGCAACGTATATCTCACCTGATGTGCTGATTGCTTTGAGAGAGAAGGCGATATAATGAAGCGCATTGTGTGTATGGTGCCGGAAGGTCGAGCTAAACCAGCGATGCTTCAGTTGACTGAAACGTTTTCGGATGTGCATGTGTTTATTCATTTTGCACGGGGGATTGGTCGTCGCAAGACGGCCGTATATAAAGGTTTTGGCGATCAAGGTGAGCGGGATGTGCTTGAAGTTGTGGTGTCTGAAGATCGGGCGGATGAGGTGTTTCAAATGCTGTTTCATGAAGCCAATGTTTATAAGAAACGTGGTGGCATTATTTATATGCATACACTGATGAAGAGCAGTGATGTCGTGTGTCCGGTTGAAAGTAACTGATCTCGCGTTTGAATTTCTGTTGTTTGGTTAAAAATGAATGCTGCTTTCAGAGTGGCGGTATATAGAAATGGAAAGCCTTTTGGACATCGGCTATGATGCCCCGCTTGAACATGAAACAAACAACATGCTTTCGTATGTGAATGATTCATGTTTCGGGGGAATTTGTGTCCAAGAAAATTCAGCGTAACGCACCATGCCCTTGCGGCAGCGGTAAAAAATATAAACGATGTTGCATGCTTGATGCGCGCGATCAGATGTTGGCTAGTGCCAATCGTCGTGACGGGGTGTTGCAGGCACTGATGTGGGTTAGCCAGCATTATACGGAGCAGACGGATCAATGGGTAAACGATGTCTGGTTGGCGGACATGTCGGATGAGCAGCGTCAAGGCATTGTGACTGCCGATAGTCGGATTCGTAGTATCCATGATATCAATTTGCTCGAACAGCTGGTGTCGGAAGGCCGGTATAGTGATGTGGACGGCGATTCGGACAGTGAAGCTAGGCCGTTGCAACTTATTTTGGCGGCAGCTGATCTGGCCTTGGATGAGGCGCAGCGCTCGTATCTCGAACAGTTAACCGAGCGCCCGTTGCGTTTGTATCAGGTGACAGCCTGTGTGCCGGGTGAACACTTTAGTGTGCGTGATGTTTTATTGACGGATGCTGAAACGATTGCGATTGCGGATGAATACGGTAGCCGCATGATGGATGTCGATGATGTGGTGGGTTTGCGTTTGATGCAAACATCTGCCGGCTGGGAGACATCGGGTGCCGTTTATCATATTCCGGATGAGTACCGGGCTGATTTGGAACGCTTGTTGCAGGATGCATCGGATGCGGCGTTTAGCTTTGTGCTGATTAAATTCTGGCTTAAACTGGTCGCGGCACATGTGTAACAGGATAGCGATAGACAGGGGAATACAATGACGAGAGCAATGATGCAGGCCGATGTGCGTAGTTTGAAGTTGCTGCACAGCGGTAAGGTGCGCGACATGTATGAGATTGATGATCAGCATATTCTGATTGTCACCACCGATCGTTTGTCGGCTTTTGATGTCATATTGCCAACCGCCATACCGGGTAAAGGTCATGTGTTGAATGCGGTGTCCGACTTCTGGTTTCATAAATTATCACATATTGTAGCCAACCATGTCTCCAGCCTAAGGCTGGATGAAGTGATTGCCGATGCGCTAGAACGCCAGCGCATTGCTGCACATGCGATTGTGGTAAAGCGTCTGAAACCCTTGCCGATTGAAGCGATTGTACGTGGTTATTTGATTGGTTCGGGCTGGAAAGAATATCAGCAGAACGGTTCGGTTTGTGGTATTGAATTGCCTGAAGGGCTTGTGTTGGCAGATCGTTTGCCGGAACCGATTTTCACCCCATCAACCAAGGCGGATGTGGGCGCACATGATGAAAACATCAGTTTTGAAGCCATGTGCGATATTATTGATGCGGATTTAGCGGCACAAGTGCGTGATGTGAGTTTGCGTTTGTACCAAGAGGCGGCGGCCTTTGCCTTGCAAAAAGGCATTATTATTGCGGACACCAAATTTGAATTCGGTTTGGATGATAACGGTACATTAACCTTGATTGATGAAGTGTTAACACCGGACTCGTCCCGTTTCTGGCCAGTTTCTGAATATAAGCCGGGTGTGAGTCCACCAAGCTTTGACAAACAAATTGTGCGCGATTGGCTGGAAACACAGGCTTGGGACAAACAAGCGCCGGGTCCCGCATTGCCGGATGAGATTAAACAGAAAACATCTGAGAAATATTGCGAAGCGTTGACGCGTTTAACCAGTACGGACTGATGTTACTCGCTGTTGCCGCCCTGGTTGTCGGTGTCGCTTTATTGGTCTGGGCAGCAGATCGATTTGTTGATGGGGCATCGTCGGTAGCGAAAATTTTGCGTGTGCCTCCGATGGTGATTGGACTGACGATTGTCAGTATCGGCACGTCACTGCCTGAAATGATTGTTGCTGCGATGGCGGCACTTGATGGTAATCGTGATTTGGGTATCGGCAATGTGCTGGGCTCGAATATCGCCAACATTGGTTTGGTGCTCGGAATTACTGCTTTGATAGTACCCTTGGCGGTGAAATCGATGACCTTGCGGCGCGAAATGCCTGTGCTGTTTATGGTCACGGCATTTGCGTTTGCCTTGATGGCCGATGGTGAATTGAGTTTTAATGATGGGCTGGCTTTGCTTGGCGGCTTGGTGATGTTGTTGATCTGGATGACGCGGTTGGGTTTAAAAGACCGACATGATCCTTTGGTGGAAGGTTTTTCCGATTCGATTCCCAGTGATATGAGTATGGGTGTATCGGTGATGTGGTTTGTTGTCGGTCTTGTGGTGTTGATCGTGAGTTCGCGCATGGTGGTTTGGGGAGCGGTGGAAATTGCTCATTATATGGGTGTGAGTGATTTGGTTATTGGCCTGACCATTGTGGCCATTGGTACCAGCTTGCCGGAATTGGTGGCATCGGTTGCCAGTGCGTTGAAAAATGAGGCGGAACTGGCTATCGGTAACATTATTGGTTCCAATATGTTTAACTTATTGGCTGTGTTGGCGATGCCGGCTCTGATCCATCCCGGAGCATTTGCTCCGGAGGCATTGATGCGTGATTTTCCTATCATGATTGGATTTACTGTGGCCTTGTTGTTGGTTTCGTTCGGCCTGCATGGTGGTGTGGTTAAACGTTTTGAAGGTGGTTTATTGGCTACGGCATTTGGTGGATATTTATATCTTCTTTTTTTACAGGCTTAATAGCCACTTTTGTTCGGGTCAATGGTGTACGGTATGATAAGGCGTTAGATTTACGTCATGTTGCTTATGGAGAAACAAAGAAATGAATTTTGCTGATCGTGATGGTGTGATTTGGTTTGATGGTAAAATGGTGGATTGGCGTGAAGCCAAGGTTCATGTGCTGACGCATACCCTGCATTATGGCATGGGTGTCTTTGAAGGGGTGCGCGCTTATCACGCTGATGAGGGCACGGCGATCTTCCGATTGCAAGCGCATACCGATCGATTATTTCGTTCGGCCAAGATTATGAATATGGATATGCCGTTCAGCAAAGAAGAAATCAATGAGGCTCATTTGGCTGCGGTGGAGGAGAATGATCTGGATTCGGCTTATTTGAGGCCAATGGTGTTTTATGGCTCCGAAGGCATGGGCTTGCGAGCGGATAATTTGAAGACACATGTGATTGTGGCGGCCTGGAGTTGGGGTGCTTATCTGGGTCAGGATGCTTTGGAGAAAGGTATTCGTATTCGTACATCGTCATTTACCCGTCATCATGTCAATATCGCTATGTGCAAAGCCAAAGCGAACGGTAATTATATCAATTCCATGTTGGCGCTCTCTGATGCGTTACGTGATGGTTATGATGAAGCGTTGTTGCTCGATGTGGATGGCTTTGTGGCTGAAGGATCCGGGGAAAACTTTTTTATGGTCTCGAACGGGGTGATTTACACGCCGGAATTAACCAGCGCTTTGGATGGTATCACGCGTGCAACCGTAATTCAGTTGGCTGAGGAAGAAGGTTATGTAGTGCGTGAAAAACGCATTACTCGCGATGAAGTGTACACTGCGGATGAAGCCTTCTTTACCGGTACAGCCGCTGAAGTTACACCCATTCGTGAATTGGATGGGCGTATGATTGGTTGCGGATCACGAGGGCCGATCACGGAAGTCTTGCAAAAGAAATACTTTGATGTGGTGCATGGCCGAAGTGAAGATCACCTTGATTGGCTCTCTTACGTGTGATTGTGCTCAGTGGTCAAAGCTGCTGACAATAAAGTACAACGCAATGCCGGTCAAAACGACTGCAATACCGATATAGTTGATGCCGTGAAAGTCACCTTCACCGCCAGGTTTTGAATTGCGATTCCATGCATCGCCGCTGCCATCGTCGTCGTTATTATTAACACCCATATCGTCCTCTCCTCATGCTCCT
>CAZKHV010000065.1:0-6862 GCA_964552605.1 uncultured Zetaproteobacteria bacterium
GCAAAAAAGAAACTCCGCTTCATCTGTAGTGAAATGTGTCCGACTATGGTTAGTATGCTCCCATGTCCTCTCCCTTGAATATCGATGATTTACCCACTTGGTTTGCGGCCGGTTGTAAACCGTGCGAAGACTGGCGCATTGGCACAGAACATGAAAAAATCGGTTTTTGCATGGATTCGCTGCGCCCGATTCCTTATGCCGGCCAACGCAGCATTCAAGGCTTACTGCAAATGTTAGCAGGCCATGGCTGGGATCCGGTAGTTGAAAACAATAATATCATCGCACTGAAACGCGGCTTGGCTTCCGTCACTCTCGAACCGGGCGGGCAATTGGAACTATCCGGTGCTCCGCTGCAAACCATCCACCAGACGTGCGACGAAACCACCCAATACCACAAACTGGTACGCAGCATCTCAGATGAACTGGGCATTGGCTTTCTCACCCTGGGGTTTCAGCCCAAGTGGCTGCGCGACGATATCCATTGGATGCCCAAAGCGCGTTATGCCGTGATGCGCCAGTATATGCCCAAGGTCGGCGATGCCGGCCTCGATATGATGCTGCGCACCACTACCGTGCAGGCCAATCTCGATTTTGAATCGGAAGCAGATATGGCTAGAAAAATGCGTATATCTCTGTGTTTGCAGCCGTTAATTACCGCCATGTATGCCGCCAGCCCCTTTGAAGCTGGCAAAGACAGTGGCTTTTTATCACGCCGCGCCGCCTGCTGGCTGGATACCGACCCGCATCGTACCGGCATTCTAAAATGCGCCTTTGACGACAACTTTGGTTTCGAGGCATATACCCGCTGGGCTCTCGATGCACCGATGTATTTTGTTATGCGAGATGATGCTTATATCGATTGCAGCGGCAGTAGTTTTAGAGACTTCATGCGCGGAGCCTTGCCGCAATTGCCGGGTGAATATCCCGACATGAACGATTGGGAAGTGCATCTCTCAACCTTATTCCCCGACGTACGTTTGAAACAGTATTTGGAAATGCGCGGAGCCGATGCCGGTGCATGGCCATGGATTTGTTCGCTGCCCGCATTATGGAAAGGTTTATTGTATGATCAGCAGGCCAAAGATGCAGCTTGGAATTTAATCGCCGACTGGTCGTTTGATGAGGTGAATGCCTTGCGCCAGGCCGTGCCACGCACAGCATTGCACACCCCTTTCCGTCAGACTTCGGTATTGCAGCTTTGTGAACAAGTGCTGGAGATATCCCGAGCGGGCTTGCAGCGTTTAAATCAGCAAAATTCAGCCGGTGACGATGAAAGTATATTCTTAGAGCCTGTCATTCGAGCTGTCGAGTCCGGCCAAACACAGGCCGAACATTGGCTTAAACTATATAACGACGAATGGAATCAAGACATCGATCGTGCATTTTTTGCTGCCATACATTGATAACAAGCAAAACCGATTTCACGAATTCAAATAAAAAGTCCTAACGCTTACCCAGACGGCTTAATAATGCTGAGACAAAATCTTTAGCCTGCATGTATTCCATCAAATAGGATGATACTTTGCGCACCCGCTTGGATAAGTAGGATGGGCGAGCATGATAACTGATCACGTTAAATTGCTTGATACGATCACGCACCCAATCCGCATGTTCAGCCTTAACCACGGCAGCTTCAGGTACGGCGCACTTTCTGAATAACATATGAATATCCGGATCAGCATCGTCTGAAAAGCATTCGATCCGTTCAAAACCACACTTCTCAACCATGGCTTGCAGCGTTTGCGGCGTGAAATTATAAATATGCGCATAATGAAACATGCGATCATACGTTGCAAAAGGGCCTGTCACATTCGGGCACTCGACATAAAACAAACCCTCATCATGGATCAAACCACGCAAATGACGCAAGGCCTTTTGCGGCGATGAAAAATGTTCAATGACATGAATCAGTAACAGCAAATCCGTCGGTGCTATTGATTGCAAATCAAACAGATTGGTGTTTTCAACCTGGGCAAATAAACTCTGTTGGGTAAAAGCATTAAAATCATGATTCGGTTCAATGCCGGACGCTTGAAAACCTTCGGTCTCAAAAAGTTTCACCGTGCAACCGATGCCTGCGCCCACTTCAAACACCGTGTTGACATCAGCCAACGATGGACTCAATTGCTGGTGAATGCGTTCAGCATTTTTCCATGCCCGCATAATACGCCGCTCGGAAGGCTGAGACTCACCATGATAGTCCTGCCGATAACGCGATGCATAATATTCGTTCACTTCGGCTTCGCTCGGCACGGGTACATGCATCACCAGACCGCAACCCAAACACAGCCCCGTATCCAAAGCTTGTTGATGCCGATCAACTTGAGAGATTATTTCGATGCTATCGCCACCACAGAGATCACAATGAATAGATTGTTTTATCATGCTGAAACACTAATCAATCCACTGCATCACTGCCAGCCACATCGGGCAGAGCACATCAATCATGCTGATAAAAGCAGCATCGTACTTTCAAACCAGGCCTGTTGTTTATAACAATAAAGGACGGTATTTTTCCCGACTTAAAAATTGCCGCACAGGTAAAATATTGTTCAGACTCATGGATAATGAATCCATATCCAGATTTAGAAATGTCGCGGTCCACTCCGGATTGGCAGCCAGTTCACCACACACCGAAACAGGAATGGACACTTTTTTTGCTGCCTTAGTGGCTAATACGATCAATTGCAATACCGCAGCCTCACCCGACTTATATAGATTGGCCAATTCTTCATCATTGCGATCCGCAGCCAGAGCATATTGCATCAAATCATTGCTTCCAATGGAAAAAAAGTCACTAACCCTGGCCATTTTTTCAGCCATCAACGCTGCTGCAGGCACTTCAATCATAGCCCCGAGTGGCACATCCTGATTCATACCGAGCTCTCGCCGACAGCCATCCAGCATATCACGCACCAGCTCCATCTCATGATGATCGGTCACCATGGGAACCAGAATTTGTACCGGCCCGTGTTCAGCAGCACGCAACATCGCGGATAGTTGAGCCTTCATCAAAGCCGGATTGCGCAACAACAGACGAATACCACGTAAGCCCATAGCCGGATTCGCCCCGCCATAAGCATGTCCCGATAAATCCTGATACAACCATGGTCGATCACCACCGACATCAAGTAAACGCATGGTCACAGGCTTTCCATCCATGCGCTTGACCAGCTCGGCGTATTGTTTGTATTGAAAATCCTCATCCGGCATTTTGGATTCATTGATAAACAAAAACTCACTGCGATACAGGCCAACACCATCAATACCAATACTATCAGCGATATCCAATTCTTCCGGAAACTCGATATTGGCCATCAATTTCAAGACATGACCATCCGCACTGCGTGATGGTTTGCAGGCAAAAGCTTGTAAACTTTTTTTACTAATCGCAATCGCATCCATAAATTTTAAATAAGCAGCCTGCTCATTGGCAGGTGGATTCAACAACCAAGTGCCGCGCTCGGCATCCAGAATCAAGGTATCACCATCTTCAACATCAGAAAAAACACCCGCCGCCCCGACTAGCATTGGCAAACCAACGCCACGAGCCACAATCACATTGTGCGCATCCGCCCCACCCTGTTCGGTGATCACGCCCGCCACACCTTGCCGCCACATGCTTACAATATCGGTAACCGAAAAGTCATCCGCGATATAAATAATCTGTTGTTCATTTTTCCGATAACGCGGTGATGTGTCGAGATTGGCACAGTTCGAATTGACTCGACCTGAAGACCATTCCTGCGATGCCACACCCAACCCGTTTGAAATCATTAAATGTTTGAGTATGCGTCTGCCTGCATGTTCAATATCATGTTGACGGTGACGTAAATATTCATCTTCAATCTGCTCAAAAATAGCCTGAACCGCATCCATTTCCTGCCGCAGCGCCCATTCCGCATTGATACAATCCTTATTGATACGAGCAACCGATTTATTCAACAGCTCCGGATCGACAATCAACATACGGTGCACATCCAAAATCATCAACGGATCCTTCGCACCAGCCCGATCCAAATGTTTGCGCTCCACATCGATATCGGCAATCGCAGCTTCAATGGCGGTAAGTAATCGACTCACTTCCAATTCGGTCTGTTCATGCTCGATATCCAACGTCGGAATAGGCTGCCGCCCATGCAACACCTTGTGTACACAACCAATCACAATGCCTGAACTCGACGCCACACATTGCCCGTCCTGACGCAGCTTTGAGGCCGGCCTGTTGCTCACTCGTCCTCTCCAAAACAATCATTCACCAACACCACAATAGCAGCCAAGGCAGCATCGGCATCACCACCTGTCGCCCGTACGGTCAAATCGGTGCCCTTGCACGCCGCCAACATCATAATACCCATAATACTTTTGCAATTTACTTCAATATCATCTTTAATCAACATAATTTCCGATTCAAAACGACTCGCCTCGGTGGCTAATTTGGCCGATGCGCGTGCATGTAGGCCCAATTTATTCTGAATACAAACACACTGCTCCGGCATCAGTTCAGTTCCGTACAAGGTTCAAGCCAGCCCGCTTCCGTCAGGCAGCTCTCAATCATGCAGTTCCTAATCAAACTGTTCTTAATCATTCCGGCGCTCAACAGGACGCATCGCTGCCAAGTCCGGCGCTTGCTGTATATATTGTCGCCCCGCCTTCACCACCTGTTTGGCCAGCACCGATAAACTCTTCTCACGATGACGTAACGTTGTCGCCTTAATTAACAACGGCAGATTAAAGCCGGAAACCACGTCAACACATCCCGCCTGCAAACAACCCATCGCCACATTGCATGGCGTACCACCAAACATATCGGCCAACACCAAGACCCCTTGCCCCACATCGCACTCTGTTATCTTCTTTTTCAATAACGCAGTTAGGACTTCCGGACTGCTATCATCAGTTGCATTCACACTGGCAATCAAAGGCTGCTCTCCCACCACATGCTGCAAGGCGATTAACATTTCACTGGCAATGTGTGAATGCCCGATCAGCACAAGGCCGATCATAGATCAGCTCCCGTACTCTTTTTTTTGAACGTGGCATATTGCACAATACCCAGCTCACGATGCTGGATTGCAGGTTCGGCCATGCCACAATCCTGCAACCATGCTGCCAATCGTTCCGCCATATACACCGAACGATGCCGCCCGCCACTGCAGCCAAAGGCCAGGGTAAAATAATGTTTTCTCTCTTTTTGCAATTGCGGCCAAATAAACGCCAGCCATTGCTGCACATGCTGCTCAGCCTGAGCCACCTCTTGAAACGATTCTAAAAATGCAATCACACCTGGATCTCGCCCAGTGCATACTGCCAACTCCACCTGATAATGCGGGTTGGGTAAAAAACGCATATCAAACACAAGATCAGCATGCGCAGGTAAACCATTTTTATAACTGAATGACATCACCGTGCAAGCCATATTATTGGCCAGTTGCTTATGCTCCTTACCCACCCTCAAGCGAAACATATCCACCTGTTCAGCCAATTCATACGGTGTCAAATGACTACTATCGAGAATCAAATCAGCCATGTCCCGCAACGGACTCAAGCTCTCGCGCTCAAGTTGAATCGCAGCCACTAAATCATCGCTATTTGGAAAGGGATGCCGTCGTCTTACGGTTGAAAAACGGCGCTGCAACATCGCATTTTCGGCTTCGACAAACACCAGTTTCCAATCCGATGGCACTGCCATATCTTCAATCGCAGCCTTAATCGCACGAGCCGTAAAACCACTGCGAGTATCGAGACAAACTGCCGCCTGTTGCTTGCGACCCTGCATACTCAATATCCAGTCCTGCAACATTTCCAAAGGTAAATTATCCGTACAGAAAAAACCTGCATCTTCCAGAGCATGCAATACAGTACTCTTACCAGCACCGGACAAACCACTAATCAATAACATCTCACCCACCATTGTATCATCATGCTGTGCCCTGATCTATTTTATCCTGCAGGGATTGCACAAAATCTTCACCGCTATAAATGCCACGCTGCTTTAACAACTGATTACGAGTCGCCACTTCCACCAATACGGCGAGTGAACGACCGGAGCGGATCGGAATAGGCACACGTGGAATATCCACCTCCAGAATTGTAGTTTCAACCGCAGCCCCCAACACCCGATCCTCTGGAGCCAGCTGCTCCCAGGCCACCAACTCCACCATCAACGACAATCGTTTGGTATCCGTAATCGCTGCCGCACCGTACAAGTCTCGAATATTAAGAATGCCCAAACCACGAATCTCCATGTGGTAACGCAGTGTTTCCGGGCTACGGCCAACCACAATATGTGGCCCTTCACGGGTAAATTCCACCATATCATCAGCGATCAAACGGTGTCCGCGCGAAATCAGTTCCAAACCGATTTCACTTTTCCCGATGCCGCTAACCCCGGTAATCAATACACCGAGCCCGAAGATATCCATGTATACACCATGCTGATGCAGCATCGGTGCCAAACGATGCGATAAATAAAGCATCATATTGGTCATAAAAATAGAGGATGGAAATGCCGACACCAACAACGGGGTCTCGGTGCGTTTGGCCGCAGCCAGAATAATATCCGGCACTGTTTGATTGCGCGTAATCACCACGCCCGCCAAATTCAACTCAAAGACGGCATCAATCGCCTGCTTCTGTTGCGTCGGCGTACGCGTCGCCAGATATTGCAACTCCGTCTTGCCTACGACCTGCAAACGATAATCATTTAAATTTTTAAGATAACCGGCAAAAGCCAGCGATGGTTTTTGTATGCGCGGATGATCAATATAGCGATCCAGTCCACCTTCTCCGGCCAATAAATGCATTTTGGCAGCTTCACCCTGCTCGCTCAACAGTTCACGAATCGTGATCCTGCGAAGCT
>CAZKHV010000066.1:0-6825 GCA_964552605.1 uncultured Zetaproteobacteria bacterium
AATCTGGCGCATGCGTATTTGTTGTGTGGCATTCGCGGGGTGGGTAAAACAACCATTGCGCGGCTGATGGCGATGGCGGTGAATTGTGAAGTTTCGGACGCAGGCGAGCCTTGCGGTGCATGTTCGGCCTGCCGCAGTATTGCCAATGGCAGCAACCTTGATGTGCAGGAAATGGATGCGGCCAGCCATACTGGTGTCGATGATGTGCGTGAGATTCTCGATGGGGTGCGTTATCCGCCGACAAGCTTAAAAAGCAAAGTATATATTATTGATGAAGCGCACATGTTATCGAAGAGTGCCTTTAATGCGCTGTTGAAAACATTGGAAGAGCCGCCAGCTCACGTGTTGTTTATTCTGGCCACAACCGAATCCGACAAATTGCCGGTAACCGTGCGCTCACGTTGTCAGCGCTTTGATTTGCGCCGCTTGGGGCAGGGTGAGATTGGTGATTATCTCAAGCATGTGTTTAAAGTCGAATCGATTCGGGCGGATGATGATGCTGTGCAGGCGATTGCGCAGGCGGCCGATGGCAGTGTGCGTGATGCGCTATCCCTGTCTGAACGGGTATTGGCATATTCGCGTGAGCATCTGAAGGCTATCGATGTGATGTCGGCGTTGGGCTTGGTGGGGTATGCGCTGAACCGTTGCTTGTCCGAGGCGGTGTTTGATGCCGATGCTGCGCTAGCGGTGAACCGCTTCCGCGATGCGATTGGCAAAGGTTACGGGGCGCGTAGTGTGCTGCTGGAGTTGAGTCGTCTATGGCATCAGCTGGCCTGTTTGCAGGCCGATAGTGGATTACTGGATGCTGAAATTGATGCCGAACATAGGGCATGGCTGGAACAGCAGTTTGGACGTTTGACGGCGCAGGCTTTGGATTTGCGTTATCAGGTGTTGTTGCAGGGTATTCGTGATTTGGTGTTGGTCGATGAACGTATGGGTGCTGAAATGGTGCTGATGCGTTTGTGTGGTTTGAATGCTATTTCAGCGGTTGCAACGGGGGAGGCTGTTGTAGCAGCGAATGAGCCAATTGCGCCTCCTGTGTTTACGGATATTCAGGAAAGTAAGCCGAACACCGGTGTAGAGAAAATTGTAGAGAAAGCTGTGGCTAAACCCGTCGATGAAAGTGCAAAACAGGGTAAAGCAAAAACTGCTGTAGAAAAAGCCACCGAAGGCAAGCTGGAAACAAGTCTGGAGAAATCGGCAGATGAGGCGGCAGATGAGGCGGCAGCGTCAGATGATGGTTTGCCACTGCATGAGCAAGCGCCACTCAATGGCAACACATTTACCACATGGCAACAGGCTGTGGATGCCTTTGGAGCCATTAAGCCGGGTGTATCGGCGATGCTGGATCATGTCATTTGCATCGATTTTGGTGATAAAGTGCGTTTGGCACTGGATAACCATCAGCAACGAGCCATTGCAGCGCCGGATCGCCGGGCTTTTGCGGATTGGCTGGGGCGTGAGGTGTTGTGGGAATCACGTCAGCAGCATCATGGTGATGCCGATTCGTTGTCGCAGGAGCGTGCTAAGCTGGTTCGGGCAGAAGAGGCTCGTTTGCGCAAAGGGGCGGAGCATGATCCGCATGTGCAGGCTTTGATGCGGGAGATGGATGCCAAATTGATCAAGGTGTTGCCTGCCGGAGTGTCGGATAACGATGGATAAATATCGTTCATTATTAGGTTTTGTCAGGAGAAACGGATGAATATTGGAAAAATGATGCAGCAAGCCAAGAAGATGCAGGATGATATGAAGAGCATGCAGGCTGAAATGGCAACGTTGGAAGTGTATGGTGAAGCCGGTGGCGGCATGGTGAAGGTGATGATGACCGGCGATCAGATGGTGCGCCGGGTGGATATCGATGCTTCGCTGTGGGAAGAGCATGATAAAGGCCTGATTGAAGATTTGATGGCGGCAGCAGTGAATCAGGCATCTCAGAAAGTGGCAGAAATGCAGAAAGACAAACAGAAAGGTTTGATGTCCGGCTTGCCATTGCCGCCGGGTTTTTCGCTTTGATGGGAAAAGTCGTGATCGGAAACAACCTGTTGTGACGTCGGGCGTGTTGCTGTGATCACTCTGCCGGGTGTACCCGCTCCCTTGGGACGGGTGATTGAAATGTTGTCCTCCTTGCCCGGAATCGGGCCGAAGACCGCCATGCGTTTGGGCTTGAATTTGCTCTCGCGGCCGGCCAGTGATGCGGCACAATTATCAGCGGCGCTGACGGTATTGCATGAACAGGTTGGTTTTTGTGATGTGTGCGGTTGTTTTGCGGAGCAGGGGCGCTGCCAGTTTTGTGCGGATGTGCGGCGTGATGCGAATACTGTTTGCTTAGTGGAGCAGCCGGTTGATGTGTTGATGATGGAGCGCGGCCATGCTTATCGCGGTTATTATCATGTGTTACACGGTCGTTTGAGTCCGATTGATGGTATCGGGCCGGAACAATTGAATCTTGTGGCGCTCGATGGCCGCATTGCCGAGGGCTCGGTGGCTGAATTGATTTTAGCCACCAGCGCAACGGTGGACGGCGAAGCGACAGCGCATTATCTGGCCAATCGTTATGCGGATGCCGGGTTGAAGGTGACACGTATTGCGCGCGGGGTACCTGAAGGCGGTGAGTTGGAATATCTTGATGAACATACGTTGAGCCGTGCGGTGGAGCAGCGTATTGCATGGAATTCGGGGTCGTGAGTATGTCTACCGATGCATTAAAACGGCGTTGGCATGAATTGAACGCTGAGCTTTCCGAGGCCGATGTGCAGTTGTTGGCGGTGAGTAAATATGCACCCGATGCAGCCTTGCAGATTGTCATGGATGCCGGTCAAATTTGTTTTGGTGAATCGCGTGCGCAGCAGTTGCGTGACCGGGCTGAAGCATGGCCTGCGTGTGACTGGCATATGATCGGGCCGGTGCAGAAGAATAAAGCCAAGTATATCGGACGGCATGCCAGTATGTGGCACAGTTGTGATGATTTGCAAACCGCACAAGCTGTGGCGCGCCATGTGCATGGTCGCAAGCTGCCGGTATTGATTCAGGTGAATATTGATCATGTGCCGAATCAGCGCGGTATTGATGCGGTTGAATTGCCAGCGTTTGCTGCCGAACTGGTGAAAATGGATGGCCTGCGATTGGCCGGTTTGATGTGCATGGCGGGCAAAGATGGTGATGCCGGACAGGCTTTTCGCGATTTACGCGGTTTACGGGATGAATTGCGCCATGAGTGGAGCAGGAACAATGCAAATCGTGTTGAGGCCGGTTCGCTTGAGCTCTGCATGGGTATGAGTAGTGATTATCGCCAGGCTGTGGCTGAAGGCTCAAGCATGGTGCGGTTGGGCTCGGTATTGTTTGGTGATTGGGATGTACGCCGTCCGCCAGCAGTTTGATGAATACAGGGTTGGATGTTGAGATGCAATGTCATAACGAGATGAGTGAGCGAAGATAAATAAATGAGCAATGAATGAGTAATGAATGAGAAAACCGATGAGAAAACAGGGGCAGCATACATGCAACAATTGAACATAGCGTTTATCGGCGGTGGCAATATGGCCGAGGCCTTGATTGCAGGCTTGCGCGCTGCTGGTCATGCGGGCGAGCATATTAGCGTGTCCGACCTTGATCAGTCACGGCGCGATTATTTGAGTGAAAAATATGCAGTGGCCTGTGTGCAGCAGAATGTGGATGTGGTGGTCAATGCCGATGTGTTGATCCTGGCGGTTAAACCACAACAGATGCAGGCGGCGTTGATGGGTTTGATGGAGCATCTGAAACCAGATGCAACGGTGATCAGCATTGCCGCCGGTGTGAGTACGGCATCGTTGCACGGTTGGTTGGGGGCTGCGGCGCACATCGTGCGAGTGATGCCCAATACACCGGCATTGCTGGGAGCGGGTATGGCGGCGTTGTTTTCGGATGCCGATGAAATGCATAAATTACGGACGGAATATGTTTTGGAAGCATGCGGTGAATGTTTGCGTGTGGAGCAGGAATCGATGATGCATGCGGTGACTGCCGTTTCGGGTAGCGGGCCGGCCTATTTGTTTTTGATGGCTGAAGTGATGCAGGCTACCGGTGAAAAGCTTGGTTTAAGTGCCGAGGTCGCGGCCAAACTGGCGACGCAAACGGTGTTCGGGGCGGGTAAAATGCTGGTAGAGAGCGGCCGTTCTGCAGAAGCCTTGCGGCATCAGGTGACCAGTCCCGGTGGCACCACTCAGGCGGCAATCGATGTGATGTACGATAGCGGAGTGCCTGGCGGTATTCGCAAGGCTGTGGTGGCGGCCAGTAAACGTTCACAGGAGTTAAGTTGATGTTTGTTTTAGGTTACTTTCTGCAGGCGCTGGCCAGTGTGTTGCATATTATTTTTATGACCGCGACGATTGTGGTGATTGCGCGGGCGGTGTTGTCGTGGGTGTCTCCTGATCCGTACAATTCGATTGTACGCATTATCAACCAGTTGTCGGAACCGATGCTGTTTATGGTCAGGAAACATGTGCCGTATATTGCCGGAATTGATTTTTCACCCTTGATTGTGCTGTTGTTGATTATGTTTCTGGATAACTTTCTGGTTGCGACTCTGAACCGCGTTGCTATTCCCATGATTCAGGGCGGTTGATCTTTTTTTGAGCTATTCCGAATTATTGGTGGATAAGGGGTTGATCGAACGGGCTAGGATCAAGCAGCCATTGTTTTGGTTGCTGTTGCTTTGTGCGGTCAATTTTTTTGCTTTTTTAGGCGGCCATACGCTGTGGGATGTCGATGAGCCGAACAATGCCGTCTGCGCTCGCGAAATGCTGTTGGCAGGGAACTGGTGGGTGCCGATGTTCAATGGCGATTATCGTTTTGATAAACCCATCCTGATTTATTGGTTGATGATGCCGCTTGATGCCTTGTTCGGAGTGAATGAGTGGTCAGCACGTTTGCCTTCAGCCTTATCGTTGACGGCATTGGTGGTGGTGGTTTGGACGATGACACGTCGCTTGCTGGCGATTAGCCCCATTGCTGCGGGTGATATGGCGATGCGCGAATCTGCGGCGTTGATGGCGGCAGGCCTGTTTGCCACATCCTTGCACATGATTGTGATTGCGCGTGCGGCTGTGCCCGATCCGTTGCTGATGTTGAGCTTGGGTATTGCCTTGCCGGCGTTGCTGATTGCATATCTGGAACGAAATCCGCAAGGCTCGAAGAAAATGCCGGGCATGTTGATTTTAGCCTATGTGGCGATTGGTTTTGGCACGCTGGCCAAAGGGCCGATTGCAGGATTGATGCCGTTGCTGATTGTGGCTGCGTTTCTCACTCTGATGGGCGATTGGAAAAGCTGGCGTAGTTTTCATCCGTTTAAGGGCATGGCGATTGCTTTGGCTGTGGCTTTGCCATGGTATATTGCCGTTGGCGTGCTCACCGATGGTGTGTGGTTGGAAGGCTTTCTGTTCCACCATAATATCGAACGTTTTACCGATCCGTTGCAAGGCCATCGCGGTTTTCCGGGTTTGTATGTGGTGAGTGTGCTGGCCGGTTGGTTTCCGTGGACGGGCTTGTTGGCGGCGATGCTGTGGTTTGGATCGTGGCGTTTGCAGGCTTTGCGTGATGAGCCGGTGCGTTTGTTTATGTTGTGCTGGCTGGCCACGTATATTGTCTTTTTTAGTATTGCTCGCACCCAGTTGCCGAATTATGTGTTGCCGGTGTTTCCAGCTGCCGCGATTTTGATGGCCTTCGGCTGGGCTTTTGCAACGGATGCTGTGCGAGGGCGAGCCTTGATGTGGTTGGCTTGGTCGGTGCTGGTCTTATCTCTGGGGATATTGGTCGGTGGTGGCTTGGCGATTGAGAAGATGGGTGCGGGTGAAGGCGTTTATATTCTGGCCATGTTGCCGATGCTGCTGGTTTCGTTTTGGTGGATATTGAGGGGCTGGTTATTCAAAAAGCGGGGCGATTTACGGATAGGGTTGGCGGCGGCGATGGGCATCTCCATGTTGCTGTTGGCAGGCTGGTCGGTACCTGCGATTGATCACCATAAAATCAGCCAGAATCTGGCCGAGAAAGCCAGCGAGGCCGGTTTCGATGGTAGTCAGTTGGCTACGTTCCGTTATTTTCAGCCATCCCTGCTGTTTTATCACGGTGGTCGTTTGCCGTTATTGGAAGATGCAGCGCTTGTCGGGGCATGGATGAGTGATGGTAAAGCGGTGGTGATGCCACAATATGCGCTGGAAGAGTTGCCAAAAGCAATTCTTCCCTATCTTATTGTGCATGCGCGGGTGCATGGCATGTATGCGCGCACATGGTTATTGTTGGTGAGTTTGCAGCCCTTGGATCGGGCCGGTGAAGGGGGAGAAAAAACATGGTCAAATCAATGATTTCTATTGTTGTACCATTGTATGAAGAGGAACAGAACGTGCCATTGTTGGTGGCTGAAGTGGCGGATAAATTAAGCGATCATGATTATGAATTGATTCTGGTGGATGATGGTTCAACTGATGGCACGGTGGCTGCAGCAAGGCTGGCGCGGGCGAGCGATGAGCGTGTGGTGTTGGTGGAGCTGCGGCGTAACTTTGGTCAAACGGCTGCGATGAGTGCCGGTTTTGAGCGTGCGCGTGGTGAATTCGTGGTGTATATGGATGGCGATTTGCAAACCGATCCGGCGGATATTCCCAAACTATTGCAGCGCCTCATTGATGATGATTTGGATATGGTCAATGGATGGCGCAAAGATAGGCAGGATGCCAGCTTGTCGCGTAATTTTCCCTCTAAAGTTGCCAACGCCTTGATTCGACGCAGCACCAAAGTGCGCATGCATGATTACGGTTGCCCAATGAAAATGATGCGTGTTGAAGTGGCAAAAAA
>CAZKHV010000067.1:0-3323 GCA_964552605.1 uncultured Zetaproteobacteria bacterium
ACCAGATCGTGCAATCGAGCCCGGCTGACGTGGGTGTAAATTTCTGTTGTGGTCACATTGGCGTGCCCCAATAACATTTGAACGGCACGTAAGTCCGCGCCATGATTGAGCAAATGGGTGGCAAAAGCGTGCCGTAAGGTGTGCGGTGATGGTAAAGGGTGGATGCCCGCGGTGCCGGCATGTTGCCGGATGCGTAACCAGAAATTTTGCCGCGTCATGGCTTTGCCACCTCGTCCGGAAAATAAAAAAGATGTGCTGTTTGGTCGCATGTTTAACCATGTTTGCAACCAGTGTGCGGCTTCTTCACCAAAGGGAATTAAACGCTCTTTGTCGCCCTTACCAATCACGCGCAGCAATCCGGCGGCCATATCGATATTGGCCAGGCTGAGGCTAACCAACTCACTCACTCGCAGGCCTGTGGCATAGAGTAATTCCAACATGCAGCGGTCACGCAATCCTGTTGTCGTTGTTGTATCGGGTGCGGATAACAGGGTTTCGACATCCTGTTCATTGAGCAATTTGGGCAAGAGGCGGCTTTTATGCAGCTTGGGCAAGTAACGAGCCGGTTGATCTTCGCGCATACCTTGATCCTGCAAATAATTGAACCATGTTGATAACGAGCTGCGGCGGCGTTGAATGGTACTTTCCTTTAAACCATCGTGTTGCAAGGAAGCCAAATAATTTACTATCGCGGCCTGATCGGCTCGCATTAAGCTTGATGCATGATGTTCTAAAAAGGCATCGGCATGCAACAAATCGCAGCGATACGATTCCGTGGTGTTGGCAGACCAACCACGCAACATCGCCAAGCGCTGCAATAAACCGGTAATCTGTTCTTCATTATCATTAACGCTGCTCATCATGGCCAATGATATCGAAAATGCATGATTACCATAGTACCGATGTGCTTATGTTGCGCATGAGTATGGTGGCAATCCGTGCGGCTGCTTGTTAGCTTGCGCTCCGAATTTAATTTATCAATGAAGTGAGGAGTAACTCATGGCCTTTGTAGTCACCCAGTTATGTAAAGATTGTGTCGATAGTGCTTGTGTTGCGGTATGTCCGGTTGATTGTTTTTACGAACCCAAAGAAGTAACGGATGAAACACCCAATATGCTTTATATTTCACCGGAAGAATGCATTGATTGCGCGGTCTGTGAGCCGGAATGCCCGTGGGAAGCGATTTATCCGGAAGAAGATGTGCCGGAAGTATTTGAATCCGACATCGAATTGAACGAAGCATGTGATAGCAAACGAGAAGCGTTTGATCTGGCCGAAGTGCATGATCACACACCACCAACAGCTGATGAGATTGCAGCCAACAAAGCCAAATACGGCCTGTAATTTCCGTTATAGTCGCATTGTTAGAGCGATCACTGAGATCGGTTTTGATAACAGGAATCATTTGAAAGCGCATGTGTGGAGCTTTGCACATGCGCTTTTTCATTTCCCTTGATCATGAATATAGACAATAAAAAAACAGCCTTGATGGGCATGAGCCATGATGATTTGCTCGAACTCTGCCAGCAGGCCGGGGTTAAGCCTGTGCATGCCGATCATATCGTGGCTTCGGTGTTCCGCTATTACCAAAGCGATATTACTGCAATCGAGTCTATTCCGCGTGCACTGCAAAATTATATGGCTGAGCATGTCTCGCTGTTCGAGCCTCTCTGCACAGCAGAACAATTGGCTGCTGACGGGACACGTAAACTGGTCTTGAACATGGCCGATGGTAAAGCGGTGGAAACGGTATTGATTCAGGGTGTGAACCGTTTAACCCAATGCATTTCAACGCAAGTCGGCTGTGCCGTTGGTTGTACGTTTTGCCTGACGGCAACAGCAGGCTTGAGCCGTAACCTGACGGCGGCTGAAATGGTTTCTGAAATATGGGCGGGGCAAAAAATCACTGGCCAGCAGGTGAGTAATATTGTCTTGATGGGCATGGGTGAGCCACTGCATAATTATAGTGCCGTGGCGCAGTTTTTAGCGATTGTTACCGACCCCAAGGGCATGGCCTTTTCCCCCAACAAAGTGACCCTTTCGACATCGGGCATGGTGCCGGCGATGTATCGCATGCTCGAAGATAAATTGCCCTGTAATCTGGCCGTATCCCTTAATGCCACCACCGATGCAGTGCGCGATAAAATCATTCCAATCAATCGCAAATATCCGATTGCTGTATTGATGCAGGCTGTGCGTGATTACATTCAGCAGTGTGGCAATAAACGGGTGCTGATCGAATATGTCATGTTAGCGGGCGTGAACGATAGCCTTGATGATGCCAGGCGTTTGTGTGTCTTGCTCGATGGGCTGCACTGCACCATTAATTTGTTACCCTTTAATCCTTATCCCGGAGCGGCATTTGATCGACCGAGTGATGCGGCAGTCCGTGCATTCCAAGCGGTATTGGTTGAGGCTGAATTGATTGCCATCATCCGCCAGTCCAAAGGCCGTGATATTTCAGCCGCGTGCGGTCAGTTAATTACGGAAATCAAACGCAAATAGCGTTAATTCAGTTTCTCTGGCGCTGGATTGGCTGGTGTTTGATTGGCTTCAAAGGCAGCACCAAAGTTAACCGGCTCCAGCATCAAAGGCATGAAACCACCATCAACGGTCATCTGGCTGATCAGCTGACGGGTATAAGGGAAAATAATCGTCGGGCAATCGATACCTAAAGCAATGGCCATGTGTTCGTCTGAAATGTTCTTCATATAGAAGATACCCGCATGCTCTATTTCAATTTCAAACATTAGTTTATCATTTTTCTGATCTTGCATAACGGCTGATATTTTGATGGAAACTTCCCAATGTTCTGCATCAACCTGCTGATTTTCCACACCAATATTGAGTTCCAGATTAGGCTTGGAGCCTGTGAGGGTGAAAATCTCCGGCGCATTCGGGTTTTCAAAAGAGCTGTCTTTGACGTAGAGCTTTTGAATGCTGAAAACTGGTGTGTCCGTTGCAGTGTCGGTCATGGTTGATGTACCTCTGTTAATTTTCAGCAAGCATAGCATGGAGGCGGGGTATTTCTTTATTCTTTTTTTGCTCGCGGGTGGGTTTGATCGTACACCTCAGTGAGTTTGCTGATGTCGAGGTGGGTATAACGTTCGGTGGTCGATAAGGAGGCATGGCCGAGCAGCTCTTGAATGGCACGCAAATCAACACCGCCAGCCAATAAATGGGTGGCAAACGAATGGCGTAAGCGATGCGGTGTGACCGAAACATCGGCTCCTGTTTGCAGGGCGCGAGCCTTGAGCATGCGTTGCACGCTGCGGCTGGATAAGCGCTTGTGATATTTATTGAGAAAAACAGCTTGCTGTTGC
>CAZKHV010000067.1:3423-6749 GCA_964552605.1 uncultured Zetaproteobacteria bacterium
ACGATGCGCTCTTTGCGACCCTTACCGTATACGCGCAGCTCACATTGATGCAGATCAACATCCTGCATATTTAAAGCCACCGCTTCAGAGACACGCAAACCACAGCCGTACATCACCGCCAGCAAAGCCAAATCACGTGTGTCCGATTGGATTGCGGTTGCTTGCAGCAGGCTTGAGGTTTGTTCTGGGGGTAGCGTGCGGGGTAATCGCTTGGCTTGTTTGGGCGCACGCACATGGCCTGCAACATTGCTCGGGCATAGACCGGCTTGCACAGCGTGATCAAGGAAGCTGGAAACAGCCGATAAACGCCGCGCCAGCGTGGAGGCTGCTAAGCCGGAGGCGTGAGCCGCCACCAGCCAGTCTTGTACTTGTGTGCGGCTGATACTGGAGAGTGGAGTATCGGCATGGCAATGGCGGATCAATGTATGCAGATCACGTCGATAGGCTGCGACTGTATGTTGCGATGCCAGCCGTACATCGGCCAGCTCATGCAAAAAGCATTCAACGGCCTCCTGGAGGCTGGGTTTAGCTTGCATCTCCATCGTCATTGGCGACTGTTTTTATCGAGTCGGCCATTTCAAAACGATTGCCACCGAGCGCTTTGGCGACATACATGGCTTGGTCAGCCTCGGAAATTAAGCTTTTCAGCGCGATATCCTGAGCTGCGGCAGAGCAGGCCACACCGATGCTGATACTGATGCATTGCCCATCGGCGATGCCTGGCTCAGCGACGGCTGCGACAATGGATGCTGCAACGGCGCGGGCTTTGCGCTCGGAACAGCCGGGCATCAATAAAACAAACTCATCCCCACCCATGCGAATGAGCGGATCATTGGCGCGCACATCCTGCCGCATCATGCTGCTGATCCGATGTAGCAACTGATCAGCCTTGTCGCGACCCAGTGTATCATTCAACACCTTGAATTGATCGATGTCGGCATACAGGCAGACGACCTGTGTGTTTTTGCCAAACCATTGCGATAGCGGCTGGTGGCTGTGGGGTTGCAAAAAGCGGCGGTTATGACTGCCGGTTAAAGGGTCGGTGATCGATAGTCTGGCCAAATGTTCGCGAGCCACAGCATGTTCCAGCGTTAAGCCCACGACCTGGGACAGGTGTTGCAGAAAATCGCTGCTTTGATTGGGTGCAAAACGATCACGATCCAAGGCTCCGACACCGAGCACACCAAAGGGTTTATCAAGATCACCGAGGGTGAGCAGTGCAATCGAGCCCAGATGACTGTCTTTCTCGGTTAACCAGTCAAAGCTGTGTTTATTCGACAACTGCACCAGCCAGGTGCGTTTGCGCGCCAGTCCCATTTGTTTGATTTCGCCCTCTTCGATCCATACCAGATCACGCTCGGATAACGCATCGAGTTGATGGCCGCCGATAAAGCTGGAGCGATCAAACCAGAAACGCACAAAATCCAAGTCAAAGCCGGTACGCAAACCACGCAGCAGGGTGAAACACAGGTCTTCCGGGTCGGTAGCTTTCAACACTTCGGATTCAAGCTCGAACATGCGTGAAAATAAGCGTTCATTTTGACGTAAGCGCTGCATGACATCGGCCACATAGGCTTTTAATTCGCGATTTTCATCGGCCAATTGCTGAAAGCGGCGGGTGGATAAATCACCTACCGTGCTGCCTGTCTGGGCGGTTTTGGTCGTTTTATCGGTCGTTTTGTCCGCGTGATCGCTCATTGGGGCAACGACTCTTCAAGCAGAATCTGCCATGCTTGATTGGCATTGGCGCGTGCCAGGTACAGGCGTTTTCGACCCTGATCGGCATAGTTGTCGGAGCGATAGTGTTGCTGGAATTCAGCCACCACCACTGCGCCTTCCGGCCATGGGTTGGGATCATGGATGAGTGTCATCTTGGAGAGCGTTACGGCGATAGAGTGTTTGCTGCCATTGATGCGGGTTTTATAGCGTTTCCATGCGGCCAGGTCGCGTTTTCCTGAACGGAAATCGGCATGGTAATGCGACAAATAAGCTTTGCTGTTTAAGGATGCCCAATCCTGTCGCCAGGCTTCAATATCGCGCTGCACGGATGTTAAAAGCTGTTGTTTGAGTTGGTTCTGCCCAAAGACAAAGTTTTCACCGACGATGACCCAGCTACGATGCAGGCGCACATGTTTGGCTATCGTGACCAGGCGTGTGTTGTTCAGGGAAAAACAACCGCGTGTATCTTGTGGTGGCCTGCGACTGACATCCAGCGGATAACCATGCAGCCAGATGCCACTGCCATTTTTTTTATGCAATGCATCGAGTTCATTGGGATAATCAATCGGGAAGGCAACCGGGCCGTAACGTGATTCCAGCTGTTTGCCCTGAAGCTTTTTGATGAAGTGATAGACCCCGTGCGGTGTTTTGCCATCGCCTTCGTGCTTTTTATCACCTTGAATGGAGCCGGTCACAACATACTCATCGGTAACCTGCTTTAGCTTGCCGGATGCATTGGGTTGAAATACAAACATGCGGTTGCGTGCTTTATCAAACATAAATACATTGGCCATATCACTGCCTGCCAGGAGAATATCGACGGGCTCACCATTGCTGCTACGCAAATTGGAGATGAAAGCATTCAGGCGCGCATCGGCTTCACCCAAGCCGGTGTTGAGGTTCGCCGATTGCAATAAACGCTCTTGTTTGTCCATGTCACCAACACCGGATTCGCGCATGGCTTGAATGGCCTGCTGGCGATATGCCTCCGCTTCCAATAGGTCAACGAGCGGATCTTTGGATTGTTTGGCCTGCAGTAATACTTTTAAGGCTGCATCCGGATCATCGGATTTTAATGCAACGGTGGCCAGCAAGATGGTTCGTTCCTGTTGCGATAGGCGTTTGACAGCATGATCGTTGCCGGCATTGATTTCCTTGGCTACCCAGTCCCATTCTCCGGCGATGACAGTGCTGGTATATGCAAAGGATAATAATGCGAGCAGGCATAAACAGGATCTACATCGATACTTCATAAATAATTTTCCATCCATTGGAACTGTGTTGGAACACCATTTCCTTGTTATCATCACTGTTGAAGGAGTCCGATCTGAAATGCTGTAAAAAGGTCAGTTTCACCTGTGTTTCACTCATGCTGGTGCTAACGATATGTTCAATGTTAATATTGATAAAACGACGCTTTTGTATGGCCCAGGCTTTATAGGCCTGCCACTTGGCTAAGGATTTATATCGCTGACCATATTCAAAATCATCACTGTAGGCGGCAAAATAAGCGGCGGTGTTTTTATTACTCCAGGCCGTGCGCCATGTTTCAAGAGCTTTTAAGACAGCTTGTTCCGCTGTGTCGTTTAAGGCTTTAGGCGCTGCTG